>JBBQPD010000138.1:0-10170 GCA_038331535.1 Gemmatales bacterium
AAACCCACTTGCGGGACAGACTTTCAGAGCATTGGAAGCACCTGCGGACGTGGGCCGCGCGGAAAGGCAGCGTCGATTTGGGCCAGCTCGACTTCGGTCAGCCGCAGTTCCCCGGCCCCCGCATTCTCGGCGATGTGTTCCAGGCGGGAGGTTTTGGGAATCGCGAAGAGCGCGGGTCGTCGCGTCAGAAACCGAAGTGCGACCTGGCGAACGGTGGCGTCATGCGCGGCGGCGATTTCCAGCAACACACGGCCGCCTTTGGTGTGCGGGCCGGGAAATTGCCCTTGCGCGAACGGGCTGTAGGCGACCACGGCGACGCCGTGCTTCTCACACCAGGGCAGCACAGCGTGTTCGATGGCACGCTCCCGGAGATGGTAAAGAACCTGATTGCAGACGAGACGGCCCTCGTCGGCGATCTTCCACGCCTCTTCCAGGTCAGACTCGTCGAAGTTGCTCACGCCCCAAGAAAGGATTTTGCCCTCGCTCCGAAGCTGCTCGAAGGCCGCGAAGGTTTCTTCTAGCGGATACGCGCCGCGCCAGTGCAAGAGGTAGCAGTCCAGCCGATCGGTGTGCAGGCGCGCGAGCGATTTCTCGCAAGCAGCGACGGTCCCGCTCCGAGAGGCATTGCCGGGCAGGACTTTGGAAACCAGGAAGACCTCCGCGCGTCGCCCGGCGATCGCCTCGCCGACGATTTCCTCGGCAGCGCCCGCCCCGTACATCTCCGCGGTGTCGATGTGGTTCATGCCGAGGTCGAGGCCATGACGCAATGCCGCGAGCGCGGCCGCGCGGTCGTGTTCGATGTTCCAGGTTCCCTGGCCGATCACCGACACGGCGCGCCCGGTCGGACCAAACGACTGCTGTTCCATGTGGCTTCCCCGTCTACGGTTTCTTTCCCAGAAGGTGCGCGTCGAACCAGTCCCCCACGGTCGGCATGTCGTTCAGGATCGTCAGCCAGCCGTGGCCTTCGCCCTTCTTCACCACCAGCCGCACCGGCACGCCGGCCTCCTTCAGACGGGCTGCGAACGTCTCGGACTGCTGCAACGGAATCAGTTCGTCCTTGTCGCCGTGGATCAGCAGCGTCGGCGCCGATTTCGGCGTGACGAAGTAGATCGGCGAGATCGAGCGGTAGATCGCCCGCAATTTCTCCTTGTCGGTGACGCGCTGGTACAAACCCTGTTTGGGATCGAACTCGTGGAAATCGTAGGGGGCGCGGATGTCGCGCGGATGGACGTTAAGGTCGAGGACTTCGACGCCGGGAGCGCTGAAATTCAGGTAGTCGGTCGGCGGGAAAAAGGCGGCCACGGCTTGCACCCGACTGGAAACGCGGTTGACGGGGTCCGCGTCGTCGGAGTCGCCGTCCGCGCCGGTGGTGCCGAGCAGCAGCGACAGCAGGCCGCCCGACGACGCGCCGCCGACGCCGAGGCGCTCGGGATCAATGCCGTAGTCCTTCGCGTGGTAGCGGATGAAGCGGACGGCTCGATTCACGTCGCGGCGAATCTCCGTCACCGTGAACTTCGGCTGGCTCGCGTGGACGACGGCGAAGACGGTGTAGCCGCGCTTGAGCAGCTCGGCGCTGAAGGGCGCGGCGATTTTCTCCGGGGCCGAGATAAAGCCGCCGCTGACGATCATGACGACGGCCGCCCCGTTCGGCTTCGCCGGGCGGAACACGTCCAGCGTCAGCGCCAGGCCGTCGCGCCGCCCGTAGATCACGTCGCGGGTGCGCTGTCCTGTTCCCTCCTCGCCGCGGCTCGTCCCCATCCCCAGCAACGCGACGACGACGCACAGCAGACGACGGTTCATGAATCTCCCTCGGCATGGAACGCGACTGACGAATAGGCACCCGAAACGGAAAGAAGTAGGTCAGGCTATGCCTGACCTACTTCTTATTGATCTGCGTAAATCCGCTCAATCCGCGTGATCCGCGTTCCATTCCGGGAGCGGTGTCAGCGCACGGGTGCATTCTCGGCCTTCGTCACGCCCCAGCGGGCTTCACCCAAGATAATGCCGGTCGCCGGGGCGCTCGGCTCCGTCGGGCGTTCGGCGGGGCGAAGGCCACTGCGGCTGCGCAGGAACACGACCCATCCGGCCAGGCCGATGACCCAGCCGACGACGCGTTGCACCAGTGAGGCGAGGACGCCGTTGGCGGCAGCGGAGCCGAACAGCTTGTACAGACCGCCGTAGCCTGCCTCGGCGATACCGGCGCCGCCGGGGAACAGCGGAGCGGCCGCGATCACCAGGCCGATGGGCACGATCAAGAAGTGCTGAGTCAGGGACGGAATCGGATTATCCAGCGAGCTGTCCCAGAGGGTGCGCGAGAAGCAGTAGAAGGACGTGACGAAGCCGACGTGGCCGATCCACGACAGTACCATCGTCAGGGCGATGCTCCGCGGCCGCAGGCGATACATCCATACAGCCCGCCATAGCTCGGCAAGGGAACCACCAACCTTCGGCAGCCGTGACAGCCGTCCGGCAAAGATCTCGGCGCGGTTCGTCGGCAGGAAACCGAGACCGACCCAGACGGCCCCGGTCACTCCGGCGATGAGGCCCGCTACTTTGACGATCATCGTGGCCTGTTCCTGGGCTGGTCCCGCGAGCATGCCGGCCGCCCAGAAGGCGCCGCCGAGCAAGGCGACGAACCAGATGAGCCCCCACAAGGCAATGGCCCGGTCCATGAGGACGGTGGCGACGGCAACCGTCCGCCGACTCTGTTCACGAGCGAGAAAGGCGGCGCGGATCACGTCGCCGCCGACAGAGCCGGGCAGGAAGGTGTTGAAGAAGATGCCGATCATCCCTAGGCGGAGAGCGTCCGACACTTTGAAGGGCAGGTCCTGGGCGCGCACGAGGAAGTACCAGCGCATCAGCGTCAGCAACACGCTGGCGGTGTAGATGACGGCCCCGAGCAGCAAGAATTGCAGGTGGATCGGCTGTCCCTGGACGACGTGCTTGTCCCAGACGGCCTTGAGTCCGTTGGGACTTTCGGGCTGCCAGTTGGACCAGACGACGTAGCCGAGCAGGCCGAACGCGAGAAGATACTTGCAGAGGGCGATGATGATGCGTTTATTCACGGACGCATTCCTGTCACACGGGTGGGGGAAATAGCGGGCCACAAAACAAGTGTAGTTCATCGGCGCTGGGGCGGCGGTGCCGATGAGGCGAACCTCACCGGAGGCATTGTCCCGAGGGGAACTTGGCGTGTCGAGAGGAGAATTTCGCTGACTGGGAAGCGGAGGCGTTGACAGCCGGCACGTCCGCCGCTAAAAATAGCAATAGTTGGGGCTGTGGCGCAGCTGGGAGCGCGCTTGAATGGCATTCAAGAGGTCAGGGGTTCGATCCCCCTCAGCTCCACTGAAGTAAGGCTCGTCGTGACAATAAGTTGCGGCGAGCCTTTTTGTCTTGGTCAGAGACCACCTTGCAGCATTTTTTGCAGCATACAAGGCTATTTTCCCTGTTTTCACCTATCGGTCCCCTGGCCTTCTTGCAGCAAACCCGACAAATCGAGTCATCAAAATGGGCGGACAGTAGCCCTGTATTTTTGATGCAACTTCAAATTGTATAGGTGTTTGCGCTGAAACGATACGGGCCGATGGCAGGTGAACTCAAAGTTAGCCCGACCGTAGAGCGCGCTTATGCGAGATTCAAGCGCGCTCAGGTAACATGATCGCGCAAGGGTATCATCGTGTGGTCCGCGTAGCACCCTGAGACATGACAAGAATATTAAGAGAGGTCTGGACCGTTTGGGTCAGCATCAGCCAGGCGAAGTGTGCTCGCCGTCTGGCCGATTTCCACTTCGGCTGGCAGCTGGGCGTGGGGGCAAATATTTCTCGCAAACGGTCGGAGGGACGCCGCGTTCTTCCAGGGTCTTGTGCAAGCTGCTCGCCAACCCGGCCGCCAGTTTGTTCTCCCTCGCCTCCTTCAACTCATCATAAAACGACCGACCAATCTTCGCGAGCGCTATGTTCGAAAACGGCGAGGTAGGCAGCCGCGGGCCGCCGGCCCGCCGGCTCCGGAGTTCCGCCAGGTCGGACAGCCCAAACGCCTGCCGATACCATTTGAGCGCGTCGGGTGCCGTGTACGCGCTCTTCGCTTGCCGGGTAACGGGGTCGATCGTCAGGGTGTCGTTCGCCCGCAACCGCGCCTCGTAGGCAGCGTAGTAAGCGAGGAGCGGGTGCGTGACGTCGGTCCGCAGTTGGTCGTCTGTCTCCTTGAACGCGGCCGAGAGCCGCCGATCCGCGCCCGGCATGCCGAAGACGCCGCGGAAGCTCAGGTAGCTGCCCACGTCCTCGTCCATGAGTGGCACCACCAGGTCTTCGGTCTGCCGGTCGGGGTAGCGCACGTGGAGCGCCAGCACGTTAGACACGAGCAGGGTGTCGCCGTGGCGGTAGGCGGCGCGCACGAGATAGCGGCCGGGCGCCCAGACTCCGGTGCCGCCGGACGAGGCGGTCAGGCAGACATCCTTGTAACAGGCGTCCGGCTCCGGCGTCCGCGGGTTGCCGTCGAAAGGCTTGGAGGAGGAGAGGGTACACAACGCGGCCGGCGGCTCGTAATTGAGGTAGCGGCCATCCGGGGTTCGGTAGGACACCTGTAAATCGCCGGTCATCACGCTTAGCGGGCGGTCGACCGCGCGCGGGACATTGACCAGGTTGCGCAACCGGGCCTCAATCACGACCGGCTCGCCGAACTCAAAGACGGGGACATGGGCCGGGTCGTCGCCCGGCCTGTCGGAATGGGCGGGAGAACCGGCGCGGCGGTTGCCGCGCACGCGCAGCACAAGCTCCATCCCTGCCCCGTCCTGGCCGCCGAACGCCATTGCAGTCAGGTTCGCGGCAAACTCCCCACGGTAGGCGCCGGCCAGGTCAGTCGGGTCGTCCACGCTACCGGGTACCAGTAGGTCACGCCGGTCACCGTGCCGCAGCAGCAGCAATTCCTGCGGGATGAACGCGAACTCGAACATGCTCCAGAACTTTCGGTAATTGTCGAGCTGCGTGTCGTCCCAGCCGGACGCCCCGACGAAATTGTTCGGGAAGAACTGCGCGATTTTATCGCCCAGATACCGCTGCGGGTAGTTCATGAAGGTCGCAAAGCGCGGAGTGATCCCGAACCCGGCGGCGGCCGCCTCGAACGCGTGCGGCAGGTTGAGACAATGTCCTACTTCATGCACGGCGGTGAACAGGAAATTGGCGCCCAATTCCTCCGGGGCCGATCCATCCCGGTCGAATTGGGTCTGCAGCGACTCGTAATACACCGCACACCACGCCCGCCGAGACTCCTGAAACATGGCGCCCGTGATCCGATTGTTCGGGTCGTCCTGCTGACGGGACACGATCATCTGGTAGACGGACAAAGAAAGGCCTTGCTGGCGGTTAAAGAACCCTTCGCCGGCCGGAGAGTTTGGCTTCGTCAAGTAGAAGGTCTTGAGTTGATCCATGCTCCAACCAGAGCCATCGGCGTGCGCGGGGATCGGGGAGTCGCCCATGCTGGGGATCAGCCGGAAGCCGGCCCGCCTGAAGCAGTCGAACATGGTGAAAGGGCCACCGTGTCCATGCACCGTGATCGTGGTCGGCAGCGGAAAATTGGGCGCCGCGTCGATCTCGAGCATCAGGTCGTGAAACTCATCCTGCCTGCGCCGGGCGACAAACTCAAGCGGCCCCGCCGGCACCTCGGGAGCCACACTCGTGCCTTGATACTGGACGAGCCACGATTCGCTCCCTTCCACCGGCCGCAGGGCCAGATCGAGCTGGCCCATCCCCTCCGCCACCCCGATCAGTGAGACGTCAAGCTTGGGTGCTCCGAACGCCGGATCGCCCGCCTGCAACGGGTCCGAGCGAAACGACCCCATGAACCGCACACCGACCTTCATGGAGTCCGAATCGAAGGTCGGATTGTCGGCAAGGAATCCCTCATACAGGTCTCCACTCACGAATCCTTTCTGCGCATCGTCCGGATCGATGTCCACGCGGAGTACGAGCGAGAAATGCGGCGACGTGGTTGATCGAGCTACATACATGCCGTTGTTCAATCCCATTGTAATACCCCTAATGCCCCCATCTTCATAGGCTCCTATGCTCGATCAATTGGCCCGCGTATGCAAGACTGATTCAGGAAGCAATTATGTCAAGAGAATTAGGTCGATCTCCGATTGTAATGATTAGTAGGTTTGTACGGGCTTTTACCCGTAGGGCCGGATTCAGTCCCTGTCGAGGAGCGGCAAATGACGCAAAGAGCCAGGCTGAAAGTGATGGCGTCCGTGTTGATCGGCACCGTGGCCGGTTGCGCCAACGTCAAGGTCCACAAGGTGGACGTCCAGGATCGCCTCCAGGGTCGGGACCAAAAAGTGGAAGGATTCAGGTATTATCTGAACCGTCCGTACCTGGTGATTGCCAAGCAAGTTCCGGTCGCCACCTCGTACATCCCGGTTTCTCTGGCCGCGGCCAAAATGACCTCGGACGATAAGGGTAAAAAGCCTGGCGAGAACGAGCCGCTCCTCAGCGGCACGATGTTATTCCTCATCGCGGAAGCACCCCAGGCGGAAACCGGACAGTACATGGCGTTTAACCTGCAGGGCATCGCCATCGAAACCCCGGCAAACTTCGAGAAGTTGGGAAGCAAACCGAGCGCCCTATCGAAGCCAGGCGAATCGAAAATCGACGCCGAACGGGTTGTGACCGCGATTAAGGACGCGGTCACAGCGAGGTTAAAGGCGACGAACAAGTTCACTGACCCGGAACTGAAAGACGCCGGCGTCACGGTGGAGATTGCGGCTCGCGGGACCAGTAATATTAATGTCACGAAATTGGGCGCCCATGAAACGTTCGATGAGGCTAAACTCGCCGCCGCAACGCTGGCGATCAAGAAAGCCAATGAGTTGCTCAATGCAAAGGCTCCTGGTATGAAGATCGACCTGGAGCCGAAGGCGCTGGCCGACGGGCTGAAGGAAGCTGACTTCACGGCGACCCCGAAGCCCGCGCCGGCCCCTGGGGCAGTCGCCCGGATGGCGCCCGCTGCCTTCGTGGCAACGCCTTCTGCGGGTAAAAAAACGGTGGTCGCCGATACGACGGATCCTAACGCTGATCCGACAGCTGACGCCAAGACGCCGACCGACCCACCGGCCGTCCAGGTGGTCTTCCTGCCGGACTTCGAAGAGCAATACGCCATTCAGAACCGAAACGTCCTGGCCAAGACGAAGTACAACTACAAGTTCACCAACGGCACCGAACTGACGTCGATCTCCGGGTCGTACAACGCGACCGACGTGCCGGTCAAGATCATCGAGACGTTCGGCAAACTGATCGAAGCCGCCGGGTCGGTGGCCAAGACAAGGATTAATCCGACGGGTTCCGCGTCGACTTCCGCGCTGCTCGACCAGTCGGTTCTTCCGAATGCGGACTTCTACATCAAGGTCCAGCAAGTCCTGGAGCCGGGCATGTACCGGGTGCAGAAGTCGTGGGAACGGACGGCGGTCAAGGCGGACGGCGGGGTCGGCCCCGAGGAGGCGTGCGGCTTGTTCTACGATCTCGGGCTGCCGCTCGTAACCAGCACGAGCGTGATCAACGCCCAGCAGCACGAGACCGAAACCAATCCGTCGAAAGGAACCGGCAAGAATTAACTCCTTCTGTCTTCATCTAACCTGTCCCCGCCTTTGCGGGGCTAGCCCGAAGGGAATCGATCATGAGGGTTGTACGGATTCGCCGATTGGCCGCCCCCGTCGCTGCTTGCGTATTGCTGACGTGCGGGGCGTGTGCGTCGAACTTGAAGGTGACCAAGGTGCCGCTCGCTGAGCGCGAGTGCGGAGTGGATCACCAAAAAGGATTCCGCTATTACCTGAACCGCCCCTACCTGGTGGTGAAAAAACCTGTGCTGGTTACCGAGATGGTCAGCCTCGTGCGCCTGGAACCGGCGCGACCGGGCCAACCAGGGGCCGCGAAGGATGGCCAGAGAGACATGACCGTGACGTTCCTGGACGGCCCCCGGCTGGGGCAATCGATGCCTTTGTCTTCTTTACAATTGGAGACGCCCGGCGGGGGTGGGGCACGAACGATGACCGCCGCCGAACTCGAGCGGATCGGGTCGGTGCTGGCCGCTCGCAAGGCGGGAGGCGTCGACGACGACATGGTCATCCAGGCTCGTAACCAGATCACCATCCAGGACAGGGACACGAGCCTGCAGGTCGGACCTCCCGCGCCACTCCCTGCCGCCCAGGCCGGTGTCTCGACCCAAAGCGGGACCGACAACTCCGGCGCCTCCGGCGACACGTCGATCCAGATCGATAACGTGAAACCAACCGGAACCTACAAGGACCAGGCCGGACTCATCGGAGACATGGAGATCGTTTACCTGCCCGACCTGGACGAGCAATACGCGATCGACAGTTGCAACCTGCTGGCCAAGACGGCGTTCGGCCTGGCCTTCCGAAACGGTACCGAGCTATCCGAGGTGAGCGGCGAACACGACGCCACCACTCTCGCCCTAAGCCTGTTACAACAGGTCCAGACGGCCATCAGCACAGCCGCAGGGGTCGAGCAGGAGCGAATCAAGAAAAACGCCAAGGTAACGCAGGGTAGCCAAAGTTCGACCACCAGCACGAAGGCGGACACAGACCCGCGTTCCGCGGCCGATCAAAAGGTATGGCAAATGTACCAGCGCACGTGGATCAAACCTGGCGTGTATCGGCTGAACAAGCCATGGGAGATCGCTGGCGGCCCGGCCCATCAGCCCACAGGCTGCGGACTGCTGGTCAAACTCGGCCTGCCGCTAGTCATCGATATCGACTACAAGCCGGTGGGTACGATCACGAAATCGAATTAGGTCGATCCGCCATTCAGATGGCGATATCTGCGGCCGGTCGTCGGTATGACCCGGGACCTGCCGCCGTCTTGCTGTGGCATGGGCGCATCTCATTGGCATTCGCCATTGGGTTGAAGGAAGGAAACAGAATTCAATTCGCTTTCTCGAAGATGCTGCACACGTCGTGCAGCCCCGGAATGAAGCTGCTCGTGTAGACCTTCGTGCTGCTGCTCGCGCCGTGCGAGAAGCGGATGATGTCCGTTGTGCATTGCCGCAAGCCGGCCTGAAACGCCAGCCGCTTCGTGTGGTACACGAGCGAGACAAAGCCCGCTTCACGGTCCGAATAATCTCCCATCAGGATCGCCAGCTTGCCGTTCGGGGCAAGCACCTTCGCGCAGTTGTCGATGACGATCTGGTAACGCGTCAGGAACGACTCCAGCGTCGGGCTGACCGACAGGTCCGAGGGGTTGTCGGTGTAAATTTTCTGCCGCCAGTACGGCGGGTGGATCCAGATGAAATCGAACGGGCCGATGTTCAGGTAGTTCCGCGCGTCGATGGCGTTCCAGCCGAAACGGATGTCCTTCGACAGGCAATCGATGCCGAGCTCGTCGCAGACGTCTCGGCACGTGCCGCTGCCCGTCATCGGGTCGAAGACACTCTTCGGCTTGAAGTACCGCAGGAGATCTTTGATCAGCTCGCCGGAGCAATTTCCGGGGTAACGAGCGTCACCGTAGGGGCCGCGGAATGCCTTGTGATACAACGACGTCAGTCCCGGCACAGGACTGGCGTTGCGCGGTGCCGTCGGTAGAACGGCGATTGCCGGTAATGAGATAGAACGGAACATAGAAAAGAAGGAAGTAAGTAAACGGCCTCCGAGCGGAGGCGCCGCTGTCGCAACACGTCCGCAGCGCAGCGTCAAAAGTAGAGGGCCGCAGCAACTTTTGACGCGAGAACGGACGTGTACACTCACGACGCCTCCGCCGGGAATTACCCGAACACGGCCAGCAACACGACGACCACGACCGGCACGACCGCGATCAGGTATGACCATTTCGGCTCGCGCATGGCACCTCCGCGGTTTCCAGTTCGACGATGATCTCCACCCAGGCGTCCGGATTATCCTCGTCGTCCAGTCGGATGCGAAAGACGCGAGCGATCTCCGTGACCGTCGTGATGATGTTCTCGCTGCGCAACACGCCCCGGCCGTAACGACCGTCAACGTGACGAACGTGCAGATCCTGCATCAGGACCTCCATGAAAACAGGTTGTGTGTAAGGAGTGCGGAGCAGCCGGAGAATGGCTGTCCGCGAGAGAGAAGGTGTGCGTCTCTGGCTGGCTGTGCCGGTCTCACCGCGAGGGTTTGACGGCGTCAGCAGCACGGAGAGGGGG
>JBBQPD010000139.1:0-10152 GCA_038331535.1 Gemmatales bacterium
GGAATTGATATCCAGCTTTGACGCCCGGGCATACCCCGCTGATGACGTGAGTGAGGGACAGATTGGGGTAGTTTTCAAACGGCCAATGGAAGAGTGAGCGCAGGGTGCAGGGTGACAACGGGGAAGTAAACTCACCACCGAAATCAAAGGGGAAAGGTATCAGGACCCTTTGTTCGAGCCATGTCAGCCGCGTGAAGGATCAGCATGGAATCGGTGTACCTGGAAACAACGTTCATCAGCTACCTGGTCGCGCGTCCAAGTCGTGACGTGATTGTCGCGGGGCACCAGCAGACCACGCAGGACTGGTGGGAAAATCGGCGCAGCGAGTTTGAATGTTCGGTCTCCCAAGTTGTCATCGACGAAGCCTCCGCCGGCGACCCAACGGAAGTACAAAAACGCCTCGCGATCATCGGCGGCCTGCCGACTCTGGCGATCACCGATGACGCCAATGCGTTGACGAAAGCCATCATGGCTGCGGGTATCCTTCCGCCGCACGTTGTTCGGGACGCTGCACATGTTGCCGTGGCGGCCGTACACGCGGTTGACTATCTGCTAACCTGGAATTGCAAGCACTTGGCAAATGCACAAATTGCGCGGAGAATAGCAGTGGTGTGTGAGAAGTTGGGCCGCAAAATGCCAATCATCTGCACGCCGGAAGAACTCATGGGAGAATAGAGTCATGTGGGAAGACCCCATTGTCGCGGAAGTCCGTCGAACGCGCGAGATGCTGGCTGAGAAGTTCAATTTTGACATTGATGCGATCTTCGCTGACATGCAGAAGCGTCAAGCCGCGTTGGGTGACAGGCTTGTGTCACCAAGGATGCAAGCCGAACCAACGGCTGAAGCTGACCGGGGCCGCCATTCTGGTTCATCGGGGTCCACGTCTTCCGAGGCGGCCCCGGCAGCTTAGCCGAGCGTTCGGCAGCAGCAACTACGATTGCTTTCCGTGATCGCATACCACCAACCGCCATTGGATTGTCCCTTGCGCCCTGGTGTGTTGGTGGTGGTTCTGCGGGGGAAGCGGATGACTGTACACTGAGGTCACCTCGTGGCCGCACCCTTCACACCGGTAGATGCCGGAGTGCGGCGTAGCCGCGCCAGGCAGATGCACTTGGTCGAAGGCTTCGTGAGAGGAAGCCGCCACAAACTTTTGGTACTTGAAGAGGGCCATTGTTGCCTCCCGAGGGTGATCGTTCGGTGTTACCAACGTGTTAGGCAGTCTTCGCGAGTTGCTTGCGGTGCTTACGGTGATTCTCCAGGGCGCCGAGGATGATATCGTCGGCGAGGTCCACAAGGCTCATCTGCGCGCGAACAATGTCGCAGAACCGCAAGGCCTCTCGCGGATGCCGCTTCAGCTGCTCGTCCGTCTGGTCCGGAAAGTGGATCGCGAATAATTCCGCGACCGAGCAGTAGAACTGGTCGGTCTCTCCGGTGTAACCCGCGGACTGCAGGCGTTCCTTGAATTTCGTCATCTGCGCTCCTTGTGGAAGTGTAATATTCGCTCGCCATGGACCTCCGAAGCAAAAATCGACCGAGACGTTCGGGGAGAGCGGATGAACCGCGTGAACCCAGCGACCCGTGCTGTCAATTCGGCCACGGTGTTGCCACCGTGGAGATCTCGTCGGCTCACAGCCAAAGAGCGGACCGCTGTTATTCTTCAATGCGGCCACGAAAAGGGTTTCGTGGAAAAAGGGAACGGTGTCGAGTCCACACCTTTGCAGGAGTGGATCCTGATTCAGTTCACGCCCGCCCACCCGCCCTACCCGGACATCAAGGGTTGAGTTCGACCCCTGATGAGTCGCCGGGTGCCATGCTTTCCCGGCCTTCAAGAGACCCTATCCGCTCCTTCGAGGCCGCACCGGCCGCGAAAGCATGAGAGCAACCGGGGGAATAAGCATGAACCGGAAGAAAACGTATGGTTTTTCCGTGGTACTGACCGCGCGCGACCTTAGCACCGAAGAGTGCGACGCCCTCTACGAAGCCGGTTGCGACGATGGTACCATCGTGACGCGCAACCGCGTCACGTTCATCGCCTTCGACCGGAAAGCCGAGTCGCTCGAACAGGCGATCCGTTCGGCGACCGCTAATGTGCGGGCGGCCGGGCTTGAAGTAGAACGAGTAGAGATACCTGCTTTGGTTTAGCAGCCGCCGAATGAGGCGCCGGGTGCTCGTAAAAAGCGCTGAGAGGGAGGATTCAATGTCCACTGTCATCCGCCCATTGCCCGAAGAAGGCGTCCTCCGCCAGCGGCTCGCGGCCTTGCGCCGGCGCTTGCGCCTCGTCGCCACCTGCCGCGGCGCCGGCTGGCTCCTCGCGCTCTTCGTGCTGACGGCGGCCGCGAACGGTTACCTCGATTGGAAATATCGCCTTCACGGCATCGTTCGCGCGGCCGAACTCGTCGCGCTTCTCGGCGGCGCCGCGGTCCTCGCCTACCGCTATCTCTATCGGCCGCTGTCCGCGCGTTCGGACGACCTGTCGCTCGCCCTGCGCGTCGAGGAACGCTACCCGGTCCTCAACGACTCCCTCGCCAGCACCGTCGAGTTTCTCAACCAGGCGGCGCCCCCCACCGGCGAATCGGTGGCGGTGCGGCGCGAAGCCGTTCGCCGTGCGCTCAGTCGGTCCGGGGCGTTCGACTTCAACCGCGTCGTCGATACGCGCGGCCTGCGCCTGGCGGGCAGCGCGGCAGGGGTCGCGCTGGCGCTGGCGGTCACGCTGCTAATCCTCTTCCCGACCGTCGCTGCCACCGCTCTCGTCCGCCTGGCCGTGCCGTTCGGCAGCAGCGACTGGCCGCGTTTGACCCAACTGGAGCTTGAAGAGCCGCGCACGCGCATCGGCCGCAACGAGGGTTTCGAGCTGCGCGGCAAGGTCAAGGGCGTCATCCCCGATAATGCGACGGTTGTGTTTCAGTACGACAACTTCCCCGAACGCCGCGAAACGCTGCGCCTCACCCCTGCGGATGGGCAAGCGAAACTGTTCAAACGCTGGAAGCCGGACGAGGTGTCGTCCAGCTTCAAGTTTCAGGTGCTCGCCAATGACGCCGAGAGCAAGGTGTTCACGGTCGAAGTCGTGCCGCCGCCGGAATTGACGCTGCTCGAAGGCGAGCCGTCGCCGCAGGTGAGGCTTGACATCCCGCGCTACACCGACCTGCCGACGCCGTTGCGCCTGCCGCCTGGCACCGGCAACGTCGAGGCCATCGCCGGCACCGTCGTCACTCTCCGCGCCGCCGCCGACCGTCCGCTCAAGCGCGCCTGGGTCCAGTACATTCCGGACCTCAATTACGCCCACCAGTCGGCGATCCTCACCCCGCTCGGCGCGACCGACCCGCTGACGGCAGCGACGCTGGCCGTCGGCGGCGAGACGGTATGGGGGCTGATCCCGGCCGTGCTGGACGCCAACCCTGCGCGGTTCACCATCCGCTTTTTGCCGCGCGTCGCCGGGCTGTACGTGTTGACGCTCGAAGACGAAACCGGGCTGCGCTCCGCGCCGCGCGTTTTTGAGCTGCGCCTGCGTCAGGATCCGCCGCCGATCGTGCGCCTCGAACGGCCGTCGGCTGGCCGCGACGTGCTCAGCGTGTTGCCGAACGGGAAGCTGCTGCTCAACATCGTCGCCGAGGATCCCGTGTTCGCGCTGCGTTCCGTCTTCCTCCGTTATCGCACGAAGGAGGACGACGCCCCGCGCGACTGGGTCTACTACGACCACGCGACGGCGGCCGAGAAGCTGTTCGCCCCGCTCTTCGGCGCCGGCGTCCTGGCCGCGCCGCCGCGGCTGCGGCCGACGCGCCTGGAGATTGAGATGCCGCTGCCGATCGCTCAGTTCAAACACCGCGACGGCACGCCGCTGCGGCCCGGCGACGTGCTCATCCTCCAGGCGTGTGCCGACGACTTCGACGACGTGTCCGTCAACAAGGCCCCTGGCTCCAGCCCCGAGCTGCGCCTGGCGATCGTGGATCACAGCGGCCTCGAACGCGACCTGAACCGCGACCTGACGATCATCCAGAACGTGCTCAAGGAACAGCGCGACAAGGAACAGGCGGCCTTGCAACAGACAGCCCGCGCCGAGAATCGCCTCAAGCAAGGCGAGAACATGACGACGCCCGAACTGGAGCAGCTCGCCCAGGCCGAACAAGTGCAGCGCGAGCTGCGCGACCGCTTCGGCGAGAAACAGGACCAGCTGCGCGGCCAGGTGCGGCGCGTGCAGGAAGCGCTCAAGCAGAACGGTATGCAGAACTCGCCGATGCGCGACCGCATGCGCTACGTCGAACGAGAGTTGCAACGGATCGCGGAGAACGATCTCGTCCAGGCCGAGCAGCAGCTCGCCCGCGCCCGGCAGCAGTTGGAGGCTTCCGCACAGGCCGAGGACCGGGCACGCAAAGCCGAGCGCGAGGCCGAAGAACTCCTGCAAAAAGCTCGCAATTTGAGCGACGAGGCGGCGCAGAAGGAGAAGGACGCCAGGACGACCACGGACGCCCGCGAGAAAGAGAAACTGTTGAGCGACGCCAAGCGGATCAAGGACCAGGAGAAAGAGCTGAGGGAACAGGCCGCGCCGCTGCAACGGCAAGCCACGGCCGCCCGCGCGGAGGCCGCGAAGTTGCTGCGCGAGTCGAAAGCCGGCGAACCGCTCAACGCCGCCCGCAAGCGCCAGGAGGAGGTCGAGAAGACCCTCAACGATCTGCTCGCCCGGCTGGAGCCGTCCAGCGCCGTCGGCGAGATCAAGGGCGAGGCCCGCGACCTGCTCGATGCCCAGAAGCAACTGCAAGCCCGCGTCGAAGAAATGGAGCTAAAGACGCGCGGTAAGAAGCCGGATGAGCTTACCGTGCAGGAACGCGAAGACCTGAAGGCGCTGCGCGAGGGACAGCAGGAATTGGAGGAACGTGCCGCTAAGTTGATGGAGCGGATGCGCGCGGAGGCCAAGCGCCGCGAGCAGGACGAGCCGGAGCTGGCGAAGAAGCTGCTCGACGCGGTGCAACAGGCCGAGAAGGATAACGTCTCCGGCGAGATGCGCGACGCCCGCGACAACATCGGCGAGAACAAGCTCGGCGAGGCCGGCAAGAACCAGCAGGCCGGTGCCAAGGGGTTGGAGAAGTTGGCCCGCAAGCTCGGCCGCCAGAGCGAGGCCGAACAGGAACAGCTCGTCAAACGGCTGCGCGAGGCCGAGAAGGAGCTGGAGAAGATTCGCAAGGAAGAGGAAGAGCTGCGTAAGAAGATCAAGGAACTGAAGGAGGGCAAGGGCGGCCTCACTCCCGAAGAGCGCAAGGAGGAGCTGAAACGTCTCGAAAAGCGGCAGGAAGAGTTGCAGCAACAGGCGCAGCAACTTGCCAAGCGGTTGTCGCGTGAAGGCCGGGCCGAGCGCGCCCGCCAGGCGCTCAACAAGGCGGCCAAGAACCCCGACGAGATGCTCGAACGGCTCAACGAGGCCGAGCGCGAATTGAAGCGCGCCCGCCAGCGCGAACAGGAAGTCCTCGAACGCGAACAGCTGACGCGCATTCTCGAAGTGATCGAACGGCTGCGCGACCGGCAGTCGGCACTAAACGCTGAGGCGGCGCGCATTCAGAAGGACGTGAAAGAGAACGGCGACTGGACGCGCGGCCTGCGCGGCAGCTTGCTCGGCTTGCGCGACGGTCAGACCGGCGTAAAGGCGGAGACAGAGGAGATCATCCCGAAGGAACTGGCCGACACGCCCGTCTTCGCCCGCATGATGCAGCGCGCCGCCGAGGCGATGGCCCTGGCCGCGAAACGGGCCGAGGATCTGGTTGAGGAATCGAAGCAGGACAAGGACAAACAGGGCAACGCCGCCCCGGACAAGCTGCCCGACGCCGAATTGACGAAGCAGCAAAAGCAGGCTCTTCTACGGCTGGAGCAGATTATCGACGCGGTGAAGTCGCAGCTCGACGCTCCGCCTCCTCAGCAGCAGAAGCCGCCCAAGGAAGCCGGCGGCGGTGAGCAACCCGAAGACGGTTCCCCGCCGCCGCAGAACGGTCTGCCGCCTCTGGCCCAGCTGAAACTGCTCAAGGCGCTGCAACTGGACGTGAACAAACGCTCCGAGGATTTTAACAAGGGGCATCCCGACCTGAATAAGCTTTCGGACGCGGAGAAATCGGAGTACAATTCCCTCATCCGCGATCAGCAGGACGTGCGCGAACTGCTGGAAGAGATGCGCAAGCCGCCGGGAGAGCCGGCCGGCGACAAAGAGGCGAAGCCGAAACCCGACGAGGAGATCAAGCGATGAAACGCCGATTCTTTCCGCTGTTCGTGTTCGGCGTCGCCTGTCTCGCCGGCCTCGCCGTCGGCGCCGACGAGCCGAAGGCAGACGACGACGCCCCCGTGCGCCTCAAGAAAAAGAACAAGCAGCCTGCCGCGCCGGATCAGCCCAAAGACGACAAGGCGAAGGACGAGAATCCCAAGGACGACAAGGGCAAGGATGAGAAGGCCAAGGACGACATGCCCAAGGATGTCGAGCCGGGGCCGGGCGCCAAGGAAGACGAGAAGGAAGTGCTGGAACGCATCTCGCGCAACATGAAGGCGGTCGAGGATCGGCTCATCAACAAGGAGCTGAACGAAGGCACGCGCCAGCTGAAGGACGACATCATCAAGGACATCGACTCCCTCATCAAGATGGCCGAGAACCCGCCTAGCGATGATGGCGGCGGTGGCGGTGGTTCACCCCCGCCTTCCGGCAGCGAAAAGAACGGCGGCCAGAACAAGCAGAACCAGCCGATGGACAAGGGAGGCATGGATAAAGGCGGTATGAACCCGATGAAAGGCAGCAACGAAGGCGTCGGCACCGCCGGCAAGGGGGTTCAGTACGACAACAATCCGCCGAACCCGCCCAATCCCGATGACGAGAAGGGCAAGTGGGGCCAGCTTCCCGCGGCGCTGCGGGCGCAGATGAACGCCTACGCCACGCGCGAGGAATACATGGCCAAGCATCAGGAATTGATCAAGGAATACTACCGCAACCTGGCCAAGCAGGCTCGCAAATAGAAGGAGTGAGCCATGTGGACACGGCGCCAATTTCTGTCGCGCGGCGGCCTGGGTCTGGCCACCGCGGGCACCTGTCTGGCCTTCCCCGGTGAAGGCGCCAAGCCGGACCGCGACGCTCTGCCGGACGGCTCGTCGGTCCGCGGCATGATGACGTCCCGCACCGACAAGGCCATTGACAGCGGCTTGGTCTACCTCTCCGGTCGCCGGCATCGCAATGGCTCCTTCGGCACCAACGCCTACACCGGTAATGTCGGCGTCACTAGCCTGAGCGCGCTGGCATTCATGGCGGCGGGGCACCAACCCAACCGCGGCCCTTACGGCCAGGTCGTCACGGACGCCCTCCGCTTCGTGCTCGCGCAGGAGAGCCAGACCCAGCCAGGTTTTCTGTACAACCTGAACGGCACGCCGCACGGTCCGATGTACGGCCACGGCTTCGGCACGCTGTTCCTCGCCGAAGTGTCCGGCATGGTGCAAGACAAGACGCTGCGCGAACAGGTCAACAAGACGCTGCATCGTGCGGTCACGCTTATTATCGGCAGCCAGAATCAACAAGGCGGCTGGCGCTACAACCCAACCCCGACCGAAGCCGACCTCTCGGTGACCATCTGCCAGATCATGGCCCTGAGGGCAGCCCGCAACGCCGGCGTGGACGTGCCCAAGAAGACGATCGATAAATGCGTCCAGTATGTCAAAGATAGTCAGGACAAGGCGCAGGGCTGGTTCAAATACACGCTCCATGGGCCCGCGGGGCCGGCGGATGCCTTCGCGCGCACCGCGGCCGGTGTTGTGGCGCTGTACAGCGCCGGTATCTACGAGGGGAAAGAGGTCGAGGCCGGCTTGAAGTTCCTGATGCAAAACAAGCCGGGCAACGGGCGCGGCGAGTTCGGTCGGGGGCAGAACATTCATTACTTCTATGGCCATTACTACGCCGTGCAGGCGATGTACACGGCCGGCGGTAAGCGCTGGGAGGAGTGGTTCCCGGCCATCCGCGACGAATTGCTCGCCAGCCAGGGCAACGACGGCAGCTGGAACGAGTACCAGATTTGTCGTCATTACAGCACGGCAATGGCCTGCCTGATCCTTCAGGTGCCGAACAACTATTTGCCGATCTTGCAGAAATGAGTACCGAGTACGCAGTACCGAGTACCGAGTACCGAGTACCCAGTACGCGGCGTGCATTCCTGTGTAGCGCGGATTCAGTACTCGGTACTCTGTACTGCGTACTCGGTACTCGGTACTCGGTACTCCTCGCTTTCCTGTTCCTCACTTCTCCCTTGCAAGCCGCCGAACTTCCCTTCCTCGTCCACACCGCCGACGATAAAGCGCTGGAAGGCACGCTCCGCGAACTCGGCGCCGACTGGTCCGTGCGCCTGGAAAAAGGTGAAACCATCGCGGCCGGTGCGCTCCTGTCGTTGCGCCGCCCCGAAGCCGGACTACCGCCGCTGCCGGAGGGGACGCACCTCATTCTGACCAACGGCGACCGCATCCCCGCCGAGGACGTCCGTCTAGCCGGCGAGCGCGTACGCTTCCGGCATCGCGACCTCAACGACGGCAAGGAAATCAGTCTGCCGCTCTCCTCTCTCGCCGTCTACTGGCGCGAATCACCCAGCGGTTCCGGCGCGGAGGCGGAACGGCGACGCCTGCTCCACGGTTCGCGCACGCGCGACCTTGTGCTGCTGCTCAACGGCGACGTGGTCGAGGGGTCGCTGAACGGCATCAATGACAAGGGCGTCGAGGTCGAGGTAGGGAAGAAGCGGGTGACCGTGGAACTGAACCGCGTGGCGGCGGTGGCGCTGAGCAGCGAGCTGGCGGACCGCACGCGCCCGCGCGACGTGTACGCCCGCGTCGCACTGACTGCCGCCGGACGGCCGGACGGCACACGCCTGTCGCTGACGAAAGCGACGTGTTCCGACGGCGCGACCCTGACCGGCACGACGGTGTTCGGCGCGACGCTGAGCGTGCCGCTGGGGCGAGTGGCGGCACTCGATCTTTTTCAGGGGAAAGCCGTCTACCTGTCCGATCTGAAACCGGCGAAAGAGGAGTCGGAGTCGTTCCTCGACGTGCGCTGGCCTCTGGTCGTTGACGGATCCGCGTCGGGCCACGAGCTACGTCTTGGCGACGGCGTCTACGACAAGGGTCTGGGCATGCACCCGCGTACAAGGATCAGTTACCGCCTGGACGGCGGCTATCGGCGGTTCGAGGCGGTCGTGGGACTCGACCCGCGTACGGGCCGGGACGGCGGCGCGCGCGTGCGCGTCCTTGCCGACGGCAAGCCGCTCGACCTCGGCCCCGAGCGTGAACTGACGGGCCGGACCGCGCCGCTGACGATCTTCGCGGACGTAACCGGAGCAAAGGAGCTGACGCTGGAAGTGGACTACGGCCGCCGCGGCGACGTGCAAGCGCACGTCAACTGGGTTGACGCCCGACTCATTCGCGAAAGTCCTCCCCGCTGAGTTCGACGCGGCCTCGGCCAGAACCAGACCCTCAGCCATTTCGCCAACACGGTGCTCCCACCGATCCGGGGGTTGCGGCAGGCGGGCAATTCTTACTTCTCCGGTGACAGCTTGTTAAATTCCCCGGCGCACCGAGAGCGTTAGCCCGGATTATTCACCGCAGAGGACGCAGAGGACCGCAGAGGGAATACGAGCAAAAAGTTCAGGCGACCTCCGGTGAGTCACAGTGTTCTGAAAAAAATCAGGGAACGGACCAGCGCAACGAGTGGAGCACAGTCGTTTATATTTTCCTCTGCGATCCTCTGCGCCCTCTGCGGTGAATAATTCGGGTTAGCGCATCTTCTGATAAGGGAAGAACAGCGGACAGCGCATTCGATTCGGCTCAGTGCTGGCCTTTCTTGGTGGAGCGCGCGTTCGCTTTCGGGTAGACTGCCTGGAGATTTTCCCGTCGCCGAAGCCGCATTCATCATCTCGATTCTCGGAGTCCCGCGATGTTTCGTCTCCTCTCAGTCGCCGGCCTGCTGTTCTTGACCGCCGGTGCGGTCTGGGGTGATCCCCCGCCGGACCTCAAGCCGATCCCGGTTGACCCGTTCACCGGCAAGTTTTTCGAGTACGAGGTAACCGGCGACAAGGCGACGTTGTACAGTGCCGCGCAGGCGCTGCCGATTTCCGGCGCGAAGCCGAACCCGGCGACGGCGCTGTTGTACGAAATCACGATGAA
>JBBQPD010000140.1:0-10037 GCA_038331535.1 Gemmatales bacterium
ATATTGTCGGTCGCCCCCCCGGTTCTGTAATATTATTAGCTCGCGCCCCCCGTTGGTGCCCGCGCCCTGTCGCCCCGTTCCGTCCGCGGCTCGTAAAGATAACTCGTAACGAGCCGCGAGGGCTGGTCGCATGTTTGAACGGGTCAAGCGCTGGTTCTCGCGCTCGCGCCGCGAGGCGGCGGTCGCGGCACAACTGGACCGCGCTCGCGAACGCCTGCCGGTGCCTCTCTTCTGGCTCTTCGGCAAGACACAGAGCGGCAAGACGTCGGTCGTCAAATACCTCACCGGCGCCGACCAGGCCGAGGTCGGCAAGGGCTTCCGTCCCTGCACCCGCTTTTCGCGCCTGTACCACTTCCCCACCGACGAAGCGCCGCTGCTCACCTTCCTCGACACGCGCGGCCTGGATGAGCCGGGCTACGATCCCGCCGAGGACCTCGGACGCTTCAACGCCCAGGCGAATATCGTCCTCGTCCTCGTCAAAATCCTCGACCACGCCCAGGCGAACGTGATCGAGCATTTGCGCACGCTGCGCCGCGCCAAGCCTGCCCGGCCCATCGTGCTGATCCTGAGCTGTCTGCACGAGGCCTACCCTCAGCAACAGCATCCGCAGCCGTACCCTTTTGCCGGCGACGGCGACCCGGTGGCGACCGAGCCGCCCTTGCCCGCCGACCTGTTGCGCAGTCGAGCGGAACAGCAACGGCGCTTCGAGGGACTGGTGGATTGCACGGTCTGCGTCGATCTGACCCCGGCGGCCGAGGGCTTTCTCGATCCGAATTACGGCGGCGAACGGCTGCGCCAGGTTTTGATCGATCATCTGCCCCACGCCTTGCGGCAAAGCCTGCTGATGCTGGACGAGGCGACCCACGATCTCCAGGATTTGGCCGCACGCCTCGTGTTGCCGCATATTCTCGGTTACAGCAGCCTGGCCGCGAGCGCCGGCGCCGTGCCCGTGCCGCTGCTCGACCTGGTACTCATTTCGGGGGTGCAGACGCGCATGGTGTACCATCTCGCGCGCCTGTACGGCCAACCGCTGACCGGCAAACGCTTCCTGGAAGTGGCCGGCACCCTGGGGTTCGGCATCCTTCTCCGCCAGGCCACGCGCGGGGCACTCAAGTTCATTCCCGGCCTGGGCACGGTGGTCGGCTCGGTGGCGGCCGGCGCCCTGGCAGGTGCCTCGACGTTCGCCCTGGGCAAGGCGTTCTGCTATTACTACCAGGCCGTCCACCAGGGCCACGTCCCGAGGGCCGAGGAATTGCGCAAATACTACAAGGAGCAGCTCGCCCTGGCCGAGAAGTCGTGGCGCACACTGGTCGGCGGCCGTGAAAAGGCCGGGACGGCTCTAACGAACCCGAATAGTTCACCGCAGAGGACGCAGAGGGACGCAGAGGAAATTCCAGAGAGAGGTTCAGGCAACGTAAGGTGAATCACGGTATTCAAGGCAAAACACGGAACGCTCCTTCAACTCGTTGCCCCCTTTTTGTTCTTGATTCCTCTGCGTTCCTCTGCGCCCTCCGCGGTGAGTCGTCCGGGTTATAGTTCAAGCGGGTATCGCTTCATGAGCCGCTGGCGGATCATCGTCGTCGCTGCCCTGATCCTCGGCCCGTTTCTGGCGCTGGCGGGCTGCGGCTGGTACTTCCTGTGGACGTCGCGCCTGGGGTTTATCACGTCTTGGGGCCTGGCGGCTTGCTTCGCGCTGGGCTACTGGCTCATCTGGCACTGGCACCGTCAACAACTCTTGCTGCGCTCCGACGACTCCGGTCTTCCGACACACTGGACCGACCGCGACAAAAAAGCCTGGGAGCTGGTCGAGGCACGCGCCAAGGCTGCCGCCACCCTGGAGCAGACGAAGTTCACCGACCCGCAGCAATACCTCGCCACCGCGCTGGAAATGGCGAAAGAGCTGGCTGAGTTCTATCACCCGCAAACGAGCGACCCGGTCGGCAAGCTGACCATTCCCGAGCTGCTGGCGGTCGTCGAGCTGGCCGCCCACGATCTGGCCGAGGTGGTGGATCAGTACATGCCCGGCGGGCACCTGCTGCGCGTCGATGACCTGCGCGGAGCGCGGACGGCGGTCGATTGGTACCAGTCGGTCAACAAGCTGCTCTGGGTTGTTTCCGCCGTGTTCTCCCCCGTCGAGACCGGCCTGCGTTTCGCCGCTTCCCAGGCCGGGCAGTCGCGCCCCCTGGAGCTGCTGCAACAGAACCTGCTCGTCTGGTTCTACGCTGCCTACATCAATCGCCTGGGCACTTACCTGATCGACCTGAACAGCGGCCGGCTGCGCGTCGGCGCCGCGCGCTATCGGGAGCTGAAGAACCTCCATACCAATCCCGCCGCTACCCCAAGTGCGGACGACGCCGATTCGGTGGCCAAAGTAACCGTGACGCTGCTGGGGCAGGTGAAGGCGGGCAAGTCGAGCCTGATTAACGCCCTGCTCGGCGAGCGGCGGGCGCAGACGGACGTGTTGCCCGCCACCGATGGCGTCGAGCGCTACCACCTCCAGACGCCGGGCGTCCCCACCATGCTGGAGCTGCTGGACACCGTCGGCTACGGTCACGCCGGGCCGAAGGCCGACCAGGTCGCGGCCACGCGCACGGCGGCGCAACAGTCGGACCTGCTGCTGCTGGTCGTCCACGCTCTCAACCCGGCGCGGCAGGCCGACCTCGACATGATCGAGGCGGTAAAAGGCTGGTTCGCCGAGCGTCCCGACCTGAAGCAGCCGCCGCTTTTGGCCGTGATGACGCACATCGACCTGCTGTCGCCCGCGCTGGAGTGGGCGCCGCCGTATGACTGGCAACACCCAACCCGGCGCAAGGAGGAAAGCGTGCGCGAGGCGGCGGGAGCGGTGGCGGAGCAGCTCGGCGGGCGCGTCGCGGCGGTGGTGCCGGTCTGCACGTCGGCAGGCAAGGTGTACGGCATCGACGGCTTGCTGGCGGCGGTGTCCGGCCTGCTGGACGAGACGCGCGGCGTGGCCCTGTTGCGCGTGCTAAAGGCGGAGGCCGACGCGGGCAAGGTGCGCAAGGTGTTCCGCCAGCTGCTGGAAGTGGGCAAGGGACTGGCGCGCGTGACGTGGCAGAACCTGAAGTCGTAGGTTTTGCCGCTTGCGGCTTAGCGGCACCTGACAGCGAATCCGCAAGCGGCAAACCTACTGACCTTGCAACATGAACACCAGTACAGTACCGTGCGGTTATCCCAGCGCTGACCGATACGGACCACCGCCATGACGCCTTCCGACGAATGGGACCAGATCATCCGCCTGATCCGCCGTTATGCCCTGCGCAAGTACGGCGATTGGGCCGCCGGGATCACCATCTATCTACCGTGCAGCCGCCAGAGTCATTACGAACCCTTTCCGGCTCGCGATCCGACTGAGCAGCAGTCGCCGTCGCGGCTCGCCTGGGGTTCCGGGCCGCTGCCGAAGCACACGGACAACTTTAGTGCGGTCTACTGGCCGGGCCTCGGCATGTTCCACTTCCAGGGCGACAAGCAGCAGGCCGTGGTCGCCGCGCTCTGGGCCGCTCGCGCGGAAGGAACACTGGAGGTGACGCAGGCGCTGCTCCTGCGCGCCGCCGACTCGGACGGCGCCCGCCTGCACGACCTGTTCCGCAACCACCCGGCGTGGGACCGCCTCATCTGTCGCGGCCGCGCCCCCGGCAGTTACACCCTTCCACCTCAACCCGCCTCTCCCACCGCCGCCGAGCCTGCCCTCTGCGAAGACGAATGACCATGAGCGCGAGCGTGAGGGGCGGGGTGAGGCGCGACCTCCCCTCGGCCCCCACGCCCGCCGACATTTTGGGCGCAACCTGCGGCAGAATCGGCGCTTCGGCTCGGCGCGCCGAATCCACAACGGCGCTCAGCGGCGCCCCCACCCTCCCCCTGATACGGTGGTTGCGGTTCAGGGGGAAAAGCGCCATGTCGGATCAATCCTGTCTGCAAGCGGCGGGGAATTGCCTGCACTGTGAGGCCGCGCCGGCGTTCAACCGTTTCGGCCTGTGCGAGCGCTGCCGCTCGAAGCGCGCCGTGCGCCGGCTGTACAAGCGCCGCCGCGGCTGGACGCCGGAGTTCGAGGCGCACCTGATGCGCCTGCGCCGCCGCGCGGAGCAGAAACTGCCGCTGTTCGATGGGCCGCTGGTGCTCGGCAAGCCGCGCGACGCGCGGATTCATCCGCTCAGGGTGTGGCTGGAGGAGGATTAGCTTCTATCAGACCGGCGCGGGCGGGGTTCGTTTGGTAATTTTCGCTCGCGCACTCGTTGCCGCCCCGTCCGAATGACGGGGCGGAGTGGCGGACTTGACTTGGTCGCAGACGTAAGCAGCCAAATAGAAATGATTTGCGCCGTCCAAGCATGTCCGCCATCCCTGGCGGACATGGCGGACCTCAGGAGAGGCGGCGGCCCTCTTCCAACGCCTGGAAGTACAGGCGCTCGAACTTGTGGCCGCTGAGCCAGTGGACCTTGCGGGCCAGGTTCGGCCGGGTGTGTTGGAAGAACTCCACCAGGTAGCTCTTGAAGGGCCGGACGAAGCGGACGGGGAAGGCCGCCGACTGGCACGCCTCCGAGAGCGTCTGCCATTCCTCCGTCGTGAAGGTCACGCCGTCGTGGTTGCTGGCCCGGCGCGGCCGCTGGGCGAAGTGCCGGTACAGGATTCCGAGTTTGAGCTTGCCGAGGCCGGCAAGGCGGTTGGCCAGCTCGGGACAGTCGTCCTCCCGCAAGGCCTCGACCAGCAGGCGCCGGAAGGCCGCCTGATGCTTCGTGCCCAGCTCCAGTCGGTCACAGATGAGCGAGATCGTCTGGTAGTGGGCGGGCGTGAAGCGGATAGAGCTCAAGGGTTCCTCCATTCACGTCAGGGCGGTAGGGTTCTCGACACCGGAAGAGGAGCAGCATACCCACGCGGCACGCCTTCCGCAACCCTTATCTGAGTGAAACTTTCTCATCTACTTCGTGGACGCTCGGCACCTTGGGGCACCGCTTACTGCGTGCGCGGCTCCTGGGGCACCGCTTACTACGTGCGCGGCTCCTGGGGCACCGCTTACTGCGTGCGCGGCTCCTTGGTCTTCTACCGCAGGTTCTTCGCGCCCGCGTCCAGGAGCTGCGTGTTGGAGACGGAGTTGCCCCAGCGCTCGAACTGGTCGAACGTCCACACCACCTTTTTCGTCGCGGGTTCGATCTCGACGAGCAGCGGCTGGCCCTTGCCGGCGTGACAGTTGCCGACGACGTAATTGCCGTTGGCCAGCACTTCCAGCGTCGTCACCCAGGCCAGCTGAATGTTCGGCAGGTCTTTCTGGTTGACCTGCCAGACGATCTTCTTTTCCGGCGTCACTTCCAGGATCGAATGGCCGTTGCCGCTGGCGATGAGCGTGTTGCCGTTCTTGAGGCGCAGCGCGGCGAAGACGTGATTGCCCCACGCTTCAGGGCCGTGGCCGCCGCGCGGCGCCTGGTCGAACAGCGGCACCTCGTATTCCCAGACGACGGTACCCTTGGCGTCGTATTCGCGGACTGCGCCGTCGGCCTCGTGGCACACCAGGTAGTGGCCGTCGGCCAGCTTGCGGACCAGGCGCGTGTCGCTGTGCGTGCTCGGGTGCTTGAGCTTGAGCTTGATCTCGTGCAGGATTTTGCCGTCGCGGTCGATCTCGAGGATACGGCCGATGCCAGACTCGGCGATCATCACCTTGTCGCCGTCGAGCGGCTGAAAGGCGTGGACTTCGACCGGCTTGCCCTTGTTGCCGTTCATCACGGCGCTGTCGTAGGACCAGACAACCTTCTTGGTCTGCGGATCGATCTCGGCGACCTTGGCGGCGCCTTGCTGCACCATGATGTGGCCGTTGACGAGAACATGGACATCGTGGATGCCGCCCCAGGGCATGTCCCATTCGACCTGGCCCTTGGCATCGACGATGGCCAACTTGCCGTTGCCCTGGACGAGGAGGCGGTGCTGAGCCGCGGCCGGAGACACGAGCGTCAGAGAAATGAGGAAGAGACACGGCATCGTTCGCAGCCAGTTCATGGAGAGTCCTTGGAAAAGAAAGTGGTCTCGTGCTTGTGCTTGGGTCTGGTGAGCATCCTATCTGGTGAGTCGTTGCGGGACGAGTAAACTGTAACGTATTCGCTCTGCGAACCCCGGTTTAGCGACCACACAAAACCGGTCTGGCTGAGAGCTGACAGCTGTCAGCTCTCAGCCAGAACTCGGCTGAACCTCACGGAACCGACATGACCCAACTACCCCGCGAAGACTGGACCTTCGAGGAATTGCAGGACGAAGCCGAGCCGCTGCGCACGCGCCTCAACCGCTTCCGTACTTCGCTGGGGCGCTTCTTCGTCAAGAAACAGGATCTCATCGACCTGATGCTCGTCGCCGCCGTCGCGCAGGAGCCGTTGCTCATCGTCGGTCCGCCGGGCACCGCCAAGTCGGACCTCGTCCTCAAGTTCAAGGACGCGCTGGGTCTCGCCGAGGAGGACTACTTCGAGTACATGCTGACGCGCTTCACCGAGCCGTCGGAGATCGTCGGCCCCATCGACATCGGCAAGCTGCGCGAGGGCCGTTACATCCGCCGTGAACAGGGCAAGCTGCCGACCGCGCGCCTGGCCTTTCTCGACGAGATTTTCAAGTCGAACTCGGCCATCCTCAACATTCTGCTGACCATCATCAACGAGCGCAAGTTCTACCAGGACGGCATGCCGCAGCCGGTGCGCCTGCGCGTGCTGTTCGCCGCCACCAACGAGGTGCCGGAACAGTCGGAGCTGGCCGCGCTCAAGGATCGCTTCTGTCTCAAGGCCGAGAGCCGGTCGGTGCAGGAGGCGCATTTCACCGAACTGATCGACGCCGGCATTCAGGGCGAAGTCCACAAGGGCCTCAACCAGAAGCCGTGGGTCGAGGGACATGCCTCGCTGGAGGACGTCCTCAAGGCCGGCCGTTACCTGACGCACCTGTTCTCGAAGCGCCATCGCGCCGGCCGCGAAGAGCAGAACGATCGCCAGGTCTACTTCCCCGCGGAGGTGTTCGACGAGTTTCAACGGCTCGTCAAGACGCTGGTGCGCGAGGATAAAATCTTCGTCAGCGACCGCAAATTGGTGAAGCTCTACAAGCTGTTTCGCGTGCGCGCCTGGCTGCTGACCGGCGGCACCGTCAGCCGCGACGACCTGCGCCTGTTGGCATTTCTCGGCGAGACGCATCGCGAGATCGAGCTGCTGCGCGAAAAGGTGCCGATGCTGCTGGGCGAGGGATGATGGTTCGTTTAGGCGCGAGCGCTGCTCCCAGCGCTCGCGGCTAAACGGACATCATCGAGCCCTTGACCGACCTCTCGGCCGGTGTACGATAACCATTGCCTGTCACAAATCTCGTGTGGGAAGTTCTTCCTGCGCTCTCGCGCTCTTCCCGCCGAACGCACATGTCTTGTTGCGGAGGTGGCTCATGTTTGTAACTTCGGATAGCGTCGGCATGGCCGCGCTGGCGGGGGTGGCAATTCTCACTCTCTTCGCCCTGTCGTCGGCTGGTTCGTGGCTCACGAAGCGGCTGCGGCATCAACACTAAACAGGACGGGACGCGACCTTCTCCCTGTCCACCAACACCGCCATTCGCTATCATAATCCGGGGCGTCCGGCGACCGGAAGCCCCACGTACTTCCCGTTGGCCAGCTCTCTCCCTGGCCGGCGGGATCCCTCCATCCCTCCTTCGGGCTGCCGGCAACGGCGCCTCGACCTCATCCGCGTGCTCGGACCGCCTCTCCCGGTGCCACATCGAGGAGATGCTATGTACTCCGAAACGATCCAAACGCTCAGCGAACAGGCCGTCGTCAAGCTCACCGAACAGAAGCGCTCGCTGGTCGGACACTTCGTCCGGTCGATGGCCGCGGGCATGTACGTCGGCGGCGCCATCGTGCTCATCTTCACCATCGGCGGCCTGCTGTCGGCCTCTTCCCCCGCCCTGGTGCGCATCATCATGGGCGTCTGCTTCGGCGGCGCGCTCACCATCGTCGTCTTCGCCGGCTCGGAGCTGTTTACCGGCAGCAACCTTGTCGTCACGCTCGGCGTGTTGAATCGCAAGGTGACGGCCGGCGATCTGGTGGCGAACTGGGTCTGGACGTGGCTCGGCAACCTGGTCGGCAGCGTCCTGCTGGCCTGGCTGGTCGTCGCTTCGGGCGTGTTCGACATCAGCGAATCGGTCAAGCCGTTTGTCCTCAAGCTGGTCGGCGCGAAGATGAACATCCCGGCCGAGCAGCTGATCCTGCGCGGCGTGCTGGCCAACTGGTTCGTCTGCCTCGGCGTCTGGATGGCGGCGCGCATCAAGGACGAAACGGCCCGCATCCTGATGATCTGGTGGTGCATGTTCACGTTCATCACCTGCGGCTACGAGCATAGCGTCGCCAACATGTGCGGCCTGATGCTCGGCTTGCTGATGCCGCACGGCGAGACGATCACCTGGGGCGGCTACGGGTACAATCTCGGCCTGTCCACGTTCGGCAACATCATTGGCGGCGCCGTGTTCGTCGCCTGCATCTACTGGGTCAGCAGCCCGAAGGTGCGCCAACAGGCGCGCGAACGGGCCGAGCTGAACGGCCAGGGCGATTTGCGGGAGAAAGAGGCGTTGGCCTCGACACGAAGTTGAGGATTTTGCCTACGCTCCCTGACGGTCGCGGCTCGTGAGATTATGGACGAGCCGCGACCGTCAGGGAGCGCTTCGTGAAGTTATGGACGAGCCGCGACCGTCAGGGAGCGCATCGTGAGTTATGGACGAGCCGCGACCGTCAGGGAGCGTTTCGTGAAGTTATGGACGAGCCGCGACCGTCAGGGTCGTGAAGTTATGGACGAGCCGCGACCGTCAGGGAGCGTTTCGTGAAGTTATGGACCAGCCGCGACCGTCAGGGAGCGTTTCGTGAATAATCTCACGGCAGCGGCACATCCTGAAAGGAAAACGTCAGCGGCACGCTGACGACCAGCGCCGGCGTCTGATACACGAGCGACCACTCCTCGGGTTTCAGCCGGGCCAGCTTCGCGCGGTCCGTGAAGTGATAGCTCAACACGGCGCGGCGCGACGATTCGCTCTCGCGCACGTAACTGTTGGCGACGTAGCGCGTCGTACCGTCCTTACTCACCAGCGCCAGCGCGTTGTTCGAGTCCCACGGCTGATAGCTTTCGAGGATCGTCCCGCCGGGCGGATTCTCGATCGACACCTGAACCGTCCCGCGGTCCGCGCTCCACGCGACTTTGCTGATCTTGCACTTCACGCCGTCGGTCGTCAGCTCCGGTGTTCCGCCGTCCTTGAGAACCTTGTCGAGCGTCGGGAAGGCGAACCGCGCCATCTTGCTCGGCGCGACGACTTCGAGGCGGCCTTCGAGGCGCGTCAGTCCCGTAACCGTTCGAGGCAGCGCGGGCAGCGGCACGTCGATCAGCAGCGACGTGCGGCCGTCCACCGGCGCCTGGCTCTTGCCGGCGTCCGGGACCAGCAGGCGGTTGCCCTTGTCGTCGAAAGCAGCGACGGCCTGCGGAATGGTTTCGAGAAACAGCGGTTGTAGACCCGGCTCCCAGGCGACTTCGACCGCCGCGGTGTAACTCCGCGCGTCGGTGTCGAGATCCCACGACGCCGTGACGCGCTTGACGCAAAAGCGGAACGGCCCGCTGTAACTGACGATCGCTTTTCGTTGATCCGCTGAGCGTTTCGCGAGGAGAATGCGCCCGTCGCGCGGCAGGATCGTCACCGTTGCGCCGGCCTTGTCGGCGACGAGATCGACGGCTTTCCAGAAGGGTTCGTTCTTTAGCTCCAGGGTGACCTTCGGATCGGGATCGCCGAGCTGATTTTCGACGAGAATGCCGGGGGTACGTGCGATCTCGGCGAGAACCTGTGTCAGCGGCTTGTCAGTCGCGGAGAGCGTCACCGTCGTGACCGACGGCTGGGGCTGCGCGGCGAGGCACAGCGAGCAGCAGAATACACTGAGGTGCCAGGTGGACATGATGGTGACCTCGCGTGGCGTTTCGCGAACCGCCACGCCTCAGCGCGGGATGCCGAAGCGCTCGACCGGCACCGGCTGGAAAAAAGCCGCATCCCCCGGC
>JBBQPD010000141.1:0-10027 GCA_038331535.1 Gemmatales bacterium
GTCGCGGCTCGTGAAAGACGACACCTTCTGGGTCTGACGCTAAGAGCGTTTTCACCAGCCCGGAGCGCCAGCGACGGGTCGCATCCGTCGCTGGCGCTCCGGGCTGGTGTAGCGACGCTCATTTCCCTGGCGCGCTCTTCATCACTTCCACGAGCAGCTTCGCCAATTCGGGATCACTGGCGGCGTGTTTGCGCAGCGCTGCCAACACCTGCGGCAGCAGTGTTCGCGGCAGCTTCTTATCGAGATAGCGCTGAGCAACCAGCTTCGTACCGGCGGCGTCCGAGCTGAGCAGCACCACCGCCTCGGCCTGAAGCGCCTCGTCTTTCCCGTCGAGGAACTCCTTCGCGGCGACGGTTCCGGCCTGGGCATCCAACACCGCGAGGGAGCGGAACGCCTCCAGTCGCAAACTGGCGTCCTTCTCGGCGAGCACGTCTTTTAGCGCCGGCACAACGGTCTTATCGTTCAACACACGCAGCGCCATGGCCGCAGCCCGACGCACTTCGACTGCATTCCTCGTGTCGCCGAGGATCAGCGCCACGGCCGGCGCCGCCTTCACGACGCGGGCGTCTTCGATCCCCTTCAGCACCGAGAGACGCAGACCGGTCGCCTCCTCTCCTAGCTGCTTGAGCAGCCAGTCGGCGCCCCGCTCCGTCTTGAAGGCACCGGCCAGCGACAGCGCTTCGAGGGCGGCGAGGCGGACCGGTTCGCCCTCGTTCGGGTTGGCCTTCAGATAGTCCAGAAGCGGCTCCAGGGAGAGCGGCGGCTCGAGCAGGTAGTTGCTGTAAGAGCGCACCAGCGCGGCTCGCTGTTTGGAGCTAACGTGCGGGTTTTTCAGAAGGTCGGGTAGCATCTCGGCGGCGGGACGGGTGCGAAAGGCGGTCCACGCTTCGACGACGCGGTCGGTCTCGCGCTGCACGCCGGAGTCGGCGACCGCGAGAAGGCGTTCGAGGCCGCGGGCGCCGAGACCCTCAACGGCCCGCACCAGACCGTCGAAGAGATAGACGTCCCGCCCCTCTTCGTTGCCGACGGCGGCCGCCAGGGTATCGCCCGCGCCAGGACCGGCGACGCGACTGATGGCCAGGGCGATGGCGCGCCGCGCCGCCGGGTCTTTATCGTCAAACACCTTCACCAACGCGACGTGAACGTCAACATCGCCTTTCGCCGCATTCAGTCCCAGCCCGTCCGCCGCAAGCCGGCGCAGGTCGGCGTTGTCCTGCGTCAGCAGCCGCTCGAACCCTTCCTGCACCTTGTCGTTCCACATCGACTGCAAGACGCCGAGGACGGCGACGCGGCCAGTGAGCGGCTGATCGGTGTCGGTCAGCATTTCCAGCAGGGCCGCCCGATTCTTGTCGCCGCGCTTCACCAGCTCGCGCTGCCCATGGAAGCGCACGCTTGCCTCCGGATCGGCCAGCACCTTGACCAGCGCCGCGTCTTCGAGTTTGGTAATCTTCGCCCAGCTATCGGTGCCGCGCAGCGGAATGGCCGGCTCTTCCTTCGTACCGCTCCAGCTGAGGCGATAGATACGGCCGTGCTTGCCGTCGCCCGACAGCCGGCCGGCGCCACCCGAGTCGGTGCGCCAATCGACCACGTAGATCGCCCCGTCCGGCCCGACGACCATCTGGCACGGACGAAACAGCGGGTCGTCGCTCTTCAGGAACTCGAACTCCTCGACGACCTCGAAGCTGGCGCCGCTCTTCTTCACCTTGTAGGCGCGGATGAGCTTGCGGAACACGTCGGGGTAGAAGAGCAGACTCTGATAGTTCTCCGGCAGGCGCGTGTCGTTGTAGATGAGCAGGCCGGCGGGCGAGCCGCGGCCGGTCTTGAGCATGGGCGGCAGCTTGCCCGGCAGCTCGCCGAAGACGGCGCCGCGGACGTTGTCGGGCACACAACAGCGCGCCCCGGAGCGCAGCCGCCAGCCGAAGTCGCTCCCCTCGGCGACGTGCATGAGGCGGCAACCGGTGAACTTGGAACCGCCCTCGTTGTCGTTATCGACGTGGAAGATATTGCCGAGGGCGTCGAAGGCCACGTCGCGATAAGGGTTGCAATAGCCGAGACTGTAGGTGTGCATCTTCGAGCCATCGGGCCGGCAGCGGAAGACGGCGCCGGTGCGCAGCACGGTCGCCCGGCTGCCGTCGGACCCTTCGACGTTGTTGTCGTCGTCGCCGGCCGTGAGGTAGAGCCAGCCGTCGTTGCCGATGGTCATGCCGGAGACCTGATGGTGATGGTAGCCGCAAAATCCCTGGGCGATGACCTCCTTCACGTCGTAAGGCCCGTCCGGCTTGCTCTGCTTGAAGCGGCGCACCGTGCCGCGGCCCGACAGGTAGAGCCAGCCATCGTGCAACAGGATACTGGACGGCATCTCGTCTTCGAGGATGACCCTGGCCGCATCGTACCGGGGGGCTAACGCCCCCCGCTCGCCCGGATGCAGCACCTTGACCACGTCCATGATGTTCTTCTTCATGGTGGCGACGTTGCGCTTGGAACCGTCCTTGTAAGTGAAGGTTTCGGGCACCTCGCGCGATTCGCCGGGCCGCCATTCGAGGACGTGAGGAGTGCCGTCATCGGCGAAGGTCATGCCGACGGGGTTGATGACGGCCGGTTCCTCGGCGACGATTTCGAGCTTGATGCCCTCCGGCGTCTTGTAGCCCTTGAGTCGCGGGTCGTTGTCGCCCTGGTCGATGATCTTGAGCCACTTCGGCGCCGGTTTCGTCGGCGAGTACTGTTGCGCGATCTCAACCGGATCGGCGCCGAGCAAGACGCCGTCGAGACCGAAGAGCGCGACGGCGAACGCGCAGGAAAAGAGTGGTTTCACGCGGACGGACTCCTGGCGAGGATCAGCGGGCGGTCTGTGGACAGTGTAGTGTGAGCCAGTTGTCTCTGACAGCGCAACGCGACGACCTGGAACATCATTCGTTTCCTTGCAAAGCCGGCCAGTAGGCGGAAGGTGGCTGAGAAGTAGATTGATTTCGACCGCGATTCCCTCGCACGCGCGCCCTACCGTTCCACCCATTGTCAAGGATACAGTCGATGAACCATTCTGCCTATCTCGTTGAAAAGGCGTCGATGAATCAATCCCGGCTTTTTCTTGTGGCCATGTTACTGGGAATAACGTTCGACTCCTCCGCGCTCCTGGCGCAGAAGCCCGCGACTCAGGAACCCATCGGCACAGCGGCCAAGACGGGCGCGTCCGATCTCCCCCGACTGCCGCGCGACAAGCTGCTCCTCTACCGCGGCACGGACGGCAAACCTGCCCCGGTGCAGTCGGTCGAGGACTGGGCGAAGCGCCGGGCCGAAGTGGTGCGCGGCATGGAAGCCGTGATGGGCAAGCTCCCCGGCGAGGCGAAACGGTGCCCCCTCGACATGAAAATCGAGGAGGAGGTCGATTGCGACACCTACGTTCGCCGGCTCGTTACTTACGCGTCGGAGCCAGGCAGCCGCGTGCCGGCGTATCTGCTGATCCCCAAGGACGTGCTCGCCGGGAAGAAGAAGGCACCGGCGATCCTCTGCCTGCATGGCACCGATAACGTCATCGGGCATGGCACCGTTGTTGGTCTCGGCAAACCGAACCGCGGCTACGCGCGGGAACTTGCCCAGCGCGGCTACGTCACCCTGGCGCCGAACTACCCGCTGCTCGCCAAGTATCAGCCGGACTTGAAGAAACTCGGCTGGGAGAGCGGCACCCTCAAAGCCGTCTGGGACAATAAGCGCGGCCTCGACCTCCTCGCGTCATTGCCTTTCGTGGATCAGTCCAGGGGATTCGGAACCATCGGTCACTCGCTCGGCGGACACAACTCGGTGTTCACCGCCGTTTTCGACGAGCGCCTCAAGGTAGTCGTGTCCAGCTGCGGCCTCGATTCGTTCCTCGATTACTACGAAGGGAACGAGAAGAATTGGGATCCGGAGAAGGGCTGGTGCCAGACGCGCTACATGCGGAAGTTGGCCGACTACAAAGGCCGGCTCGCGGACATTCCGTTCGACTTTCACGAGTTGATCGGCGCGCTCGCCCCGCGCCACGTGCTCCTCAGCGCGCCGACGAAGGACTCGAACTTTCGCGCGGACAGCGTGGACCGGATCGCCGCCGCCGCTCGGCCCATTTTTAAGCTGTATGGCCAGGAGAATCGGCTGCGCGTCGAGCATCCCGACTGCGACCACGACTTCCCGCCGGAGATGCGCGAGGCGGCCTACAAGCTGTTCGAAGCGGTACTCGCCGGAAAGTAGAATTTGCACCCTCCGGAGTTCCCGTTCCTGCGCCGCTTACTTTTGATGCCTTTGCTGACCAGCATTTGTCTGGTCTTTCTCTGCGTCACTCCATGCCAGGGAGTCCAAGAGCCTAAACGCGACGTTGTCAGGGGCAAGGCTTGGTACACGCCGGCCGAGTAGCTGACGGTCCTGGCCCAGCGCGAGGGCCTCCCGTGGGCGCTGCCCGAAACGCTGGCCGGCCGCGCCTTCGTCGGTACAGCGGCGAAGACCGATGCCGGGCTGGACGGGGCGTGTGAACAGTGGGGTCTTGCCTGGACGCGCAGCAACGGCGTGATCGTGGTGCAGCGCGCCAGCACTGACGGCCGCCCTCGAAAAGGGAGACCGCGCTGCGGCGTGGGAACTGGGTTGGCTGCGCGACGGACGCGCCTTGCCGCCGCTGCTCGGCCCGGAAGATCATGTGGAACAAATGCTTGGGGTGCTGGAGCGGCTTGGGCACCAGATAAGCCGGAGACACGGCGAGGGAAGGCATCGCACCCGGTGCGTTCCAGGCGGCCGGCACTACCTCGTCGATCTTCCGCAGGCGGACCTCGGCGTCGGGGATGATTGCGGCTCCCTCCGCGACCAGCGCCGCCATCTTCTCGGTATTGCCGCTGGCCGAATCGTACAGCACCAACACCTTGCCCATCGCGTTCCTTCACCTGGGGCCGCGGAATCACTGTCCGAAAGCTTCGGAAGAGAGGCAGCGGCAGCAATCCAGAAAGGAAAGGGCGCGCTGGGAGAGCGCGTCGAGTTGGCAGTCGCCGCCGCGAGGCTGCTTGTTCTCCGCGACGTTACCCCGACTCCAGTTCACGAAGTACACCGCGCCGTCCAGTTTCGTGAGTTGCCGGGGTTCGCCGCCTTCGGCCGGAACCACGAACAGTTGCGGGTACTTCCCCTCGAACGAGACGAATGCCAGTTGCTTGCCGTCTGGGCTCCAGCGGACGCGGCCGCAGGGCGTCTTGCGGGCGGTGAGTTGCCGGCGGTTCCCGCCGTCGAGATCCATCGCGAACACGTTGGGGACGCCGTCCTTGACCGCGACGAAGGCGATTCGCTTCCCATCGGGCGAAAGGTCCGGACCGTCCGTCGAGCCGTGAGTATCCTTCGGGGAAAGCTTGAACTCGACGTATCGGTTTCCCTCCGTGAGTCGCTTGAGGTTTTTCCCGTCGGCATCGACGCGGTACACATCTCCATCGCGGCGCGTGAAGACGATGGTTTTGCCGTCCGGCGTGAACTGCGGCACGAAGCACTCGCTGTGATCGGGGGTCAACTCGGTCGGCTTGCCGTCCGGGAGTGTGGCGACCAGGAGACGGTATCCCCGCGCCGGACCTGAGAAGACGACGCGGGCATTCTCTGGGCTTAGCCGTGCCATGTAGATGTAGCCCAGGTGCGGGGCTACGAGGCGGGGTGAGGAACCGTCGGCATCGGCAACCACCACGCGCCCGCTCGTGCCGTCGTGGACGGTGAAGACCATGTGGCGGCCGTCGGCAGAGAGGGCGTATCCGAACGAGTCCTTGACCTCGAACGCGACCTGCCCCTGCAACTGCTTCGCGAGCCGGTCGGGCGGGGTCAGGCTCGTGACGCCGGTGCCGTCCCATTTGCAGCGGTAGATCTGGCTAGCGCCCGTCGTCTTCGACTGGAAGTAGACCCACTGACCATCCGGGCTGGCGGTCGGGTAATCCGTGTTCTGGCCGGGCGGAACGATCTTCCTCAGTCCGCTGCCATCGGCGTTGATCGTGTAGATCGAGCCGAGCGCGGGAGTGCTCTTCACACCACCTGGAATGTCCTCTGACGCGTACTCGCCTTCCCACGTCTTCACCGAGAAGACCAGGGCTGGCTCGCCCGCGGCTGCCGACTCCGACAGTGCGTCCACTGGCGCCAGCAGCAGGGCGATGAGGATGAGGAGCGGCTGTTTCATCGGGAGTTCGCCTTTCATGGCCAGTAGCGCCCGGGCCTGCGTTTTGCCGTCGGTCGGAGCCTTGTCCGCCAGCCCCGCCATGGTCTCGGCGCTGGGCTTGACGTTACGTACCTAGTAGTCAGCGAGGTAGATCGGGTTAGCGAAAATCCTGCGCCGACCATCCCGGCGCGAGATTTGCATTGTAGTAGCTTTTCCACAAACCAGGAGTATCTACCATGTCGCGCATCATCGGTGTCGTCCTGGGGTTTTTGATCGGCTTTTCAGCACTCGGGCAAGAGAAGCCGAAGGAGACGGAGAAAATCGACGGCAAACTGGACCGCTCGCTGACCGGATTCATCGAGAAGATCGACGCGAAGGACGCGACAACCGGAAGCTTTGTGATGCGTACCGACAAAGATCAGCCCCGCTACACGTTCCAGGTGGACGCCAAGACGAAATTCCTGACCAACAAGGGCGAGCCGCTGGACGCTGGACTACAGAACCCGAAGCTGGCGAACGCTGAAGTGCGTGTCCTCTTTGTCGATCTGAAACCGAAAGATGTGAAAAGTCCCGACCTGCACCTCTGCCATACTCTGCAAATCATCAATCCGGGGAAGTAACGGGGCGCTACGAGTGTCCCCGTCTCAGTTAGCGCATGTCGGCAGGAAGTCCGTGCGTTGGCGCATTTCTATTTCGCGAAGAAAAAGTTCTCGGCTGTCTTCCGTAGCAGCCAGTCCTTGTCCTCGTCGCTGAGGAAGTCGAGACGGCGCCGCACGAGATCGATACTCGCCTGGTACGTGTGTTCTCCCTGCACCTGGAAAGGGCAATCGCTCTCCCACATGCAGCGCTGAGGGCCGAAGGCGGCGATCACCTTCTTGATCACTGGCGTCAGATCCTCGTACGGCGGTTGCTTCTTCCCCAACGCGTAGAAGGCGCCGACCTTGAGCATGACCTTCTTGTGTTTGGCCATGGCGCAGAGTCGATCGACGTCGGCGTCACGAATCGCACCGTCGGCGCCGATGCGGGCCAGGTGGTCGATGATCACTGGCGTATCGGGAAATTCCTTGCATATGCGGTCCAGTTCCGGCAAATCGTCGGGGCCGATCAGGCAGGACAGAGCCTGGTTGTTGCGCGCGCCGGCGGCGAACATCTTCTTGTAACCTTCCGGTCGCAGCCACGTTTCGCTCGGCTCGACCGTGAGCTTTGGGTAGATGCGAAAGGCCCGCACGCCTTTTTTGGCGAGTTCAGCCATCTCGTGCCCCGGGTCTTTGCCGAGCGGATTGATGACCGCTGTGCCGACGAACACATCGGGATACTTGGCGATCGTGTCCAGCATGTAGGAATTGTCGAAGCCATAGAAACTCATCTGAATGAGGTTGATTCGCCCAACGCCGGCAGGCTTGCAATGCTTGAAAAGCTCCTCCGGCGTGAACGAGGCGGGTGTCATGTTCTCCTTCTTGAAGCCAGGCGCGAGCGGGTAACGGGCGGTGTCCGGAGTCCAGACATGCACGTGGGCGTCAATCGTGTTCATATGCTTTGCATCCTGCGCACTTGCACTCGGCGTGATGTGCGAAAAGAGCGAACCGGCTGCCAGGAACATCGCCAACATACGCTGCAACATTTTCTTCCCCTCAAGTCCACTTGCCGAGCTATGGTTCGCGCCGAAGAGGTTAGATTCTTATCTCTGAGCTTCTCCGCAAGATGCGGAGAAGTTCAGCCGAGTTCTGGCTGACAGCTAATAGCTATCAGCTAACAGCTTTCAGCCAAACTGGTTTTGTGTGGTTGCTAACTCGTTGCGGCTTGGCCGCGTTAAGGTCTTATCTCTGAGCTTCTCCGCAAGATGCGGAGAAGTTCAGCCGAGTTCTGGCTGACAGCTAATAGCTATCAGCTAACAGCTTTCAGCCAGACTGGTTTTGTGTGGTTGCTAACTCGTTGCGGCTTGGCCGCGTTAGCCACGCCCCATACCCACGGTGTCGGTTGGTTCGGTGAACCCCGGTCCTCCCGCCGCCACGTAGCCGTGGCTCGCCCCGGACTTCTCAGGACTGACCCAGAAGGCATACAGCCTGCCGTTGGTCAGATGGAAGCGGAATTGGACCGTCTTCCCCGCCAGCTTGTCCAGGTCTGCTGCATCTTTCCAGGTCACGGCATGCAAGGTCTTGTCGCCCCGAACCGGCAGGCACCCAGCCGCGGTGTACGGCGCCACTACCTTACCCCGTTCGTCGAGTACCTCGGCCCGCAACTCGCCGTCCGGCGCGTCCAGGTTGACGAACAGGTACTTGCCGCGAAAGCGGACGGGCCGGGTGGTGAGCGTCCCCGCCGTATTGCCGGCGTTCATCGAAGTGAAACCATCACGGCGGAGCACCGCCAACGACGTGACGTGACCGTTGCCCCGTCCGCTGCAATAGAAGTACAACTGATCGCCTACCACCAGACAGCCGCCGCCGGCCGACTGCACGTTGGCGTAGTTCCAGTCCCCCTTGGTTTCCGAGACCGGGCAGAAGCCGCGGCGATCCGGCCGCGTCCAGCTCCAGCCGTCGCGACTGTAGCCGATGCACACCTCGTTCGGCTTTTCCCGCTCGGGGAACTGCCCGCGCCAGATAGTGAACAGGCCGATCAGAATGCTTTCGTACGCGGCGCCATCGAGATTGTAAAGCTGCGGCGTCACCTTGTAATCGGTGCGCGGCGGATCGAGCTTGTCGGAGCCGCACCACATGGCCGGGACGGAGTTGGCTCCCCACTGGGCGCCTTTCACCACGTCGCCGCTGGCCTCCCAATAGCGGCGTCGGCGGGGCTGGCCCCAGCCGTGCCGCAGGCTGAAGACCCAGACCTTGCGGAACGGATTGTAGAACACGGTGCTGCGGTCGCCGCACGCGCCGGTCGGTTCCGGCTCGGTCCAGTGAATGCCGTCCGCCGAGAAATGGACCCACAAACACCACGACTTCAGCTCAGGCCGGCTGTAGGAGCGAAACATCTTGTAGCGCTTCTTGGGGTCTTTCTCCTCCAGGTCGAGCCAGACTGTGCTGGAATCGCGCGGACTGGTCTGTACGAGGTTGGTCCCCTTTTTTACGTCGAGATCGGGTTTCTCCCACGTCAGGCCGTCTTTCGAGCTCGCGTAGGCGGTGCCGCCCTTGGCCAGATACCACATCTTGAAAAGCTTGTCCTGCGGGTCGTACCACACGCCATCACTGAAGACCATGCCGCCGGTGAGGACGGGGTTCCTGGCGTGATACGTCGGCCGATGATGTGTCCGCGTCAGCGTGGTCTGGGCGACGAGGAAGTCATCGACGAAGAGCTGACGGCCGACGTCGATGGGGATCACGGCGGGCGGCGCGGTCAGGTAAGGCGGTGTTACCGGTTCCGCGGGCACGTCGTCGAGGCGCGGCGGAAAAGGAGACGGGAGGCGAATGCCGTTGTTGAGAAGTTCGCCGTCCGCGGCGGCAGGGGTCAACGAAGGGAACCCATGGGCCGCCAGCCCGGCGGCGCCCAGCAGTCCCCTACGTAGAAGGTGCCGGCGATCAAGGTACGGGTGCATGAGCTATCTCTCCGATTTAGCGTTCGCGCTTCGCGCAGAACGTAAAGGAATAGCTTAGGGCGCGACCATCCCGTTGAGTCATGCTCATCTGGATGAAGAGCGGCGCTGCGGTTCTGTGCCGCCGGCAATGTCATGGACCACCCCAACATCGCCACGGTGCTCGACGCCGGTATGACCGCTGTCGGTCGGCCGTTCTTCGTCATGTAGTAGACCAAGTAATGGGGACGCGGACAGTTTTCGTTTGCAAGCTGTCCGCGTCCCCTTTTTCTGACGAGAGCAACTGGCTGTTCCGAGCTTATTTCAGGTCGAGTAGTGCTCTTGCATATTCCACGCGCCGGAACGCCACGGAGGGCGTTCCCTAC
>JBBQPD010000142.1:0-9992 GCA_038331535.1 Gemmatales bacterium
GGTAGCACCGGATATGACGGCGGAGTTGAAGGCGGCCGTGCCGATAAAACCGCCTGTGACACAAAAGGCTGTAGCGTAACGAGATCAAGAAACGGGGGCAGCGCCACTTTCAGGGAATGCACCCAGGAAGGCTGTGCTGAAGTTGGTGTCAGTGAAAAGTGTACGAACCGACTTCTGTTCTGCTGAAGTCAGAGGCCGTTGGCTTGTGATGTCGAGGACAGCATCGCCGATTCGTCGTGCTTGGAACTGAATCGCCGAACTCGTCATTGTAGCAGCAGTGATGCCAGCGGTTGCCTGGTCACTGGCGCGGAATAAATCGGTAGCTTGATCTCTCAAGCCATCTACCCATCCGATAAATCCGGCTGTAGCATGTGCATTGTGATATAGCCTCTCGAGAATATCGGGGGCGTTGAGGAACCGCTGATCGTCCAGGAGATCAGTTCTGTACTGGTTGAGGTCAATACCCACCTGCGTAATAGTCAGCAGAGCATTCGCTCGGTCCTTGGTTGTCTGTGAAAGCGGCAGGTCATTAATTGCCTGATGCCCCACTTCAAAGATAAAGTTTTCGGAGTACTCCGTCGCGAAGGTCTCGGCCGCTTGGATAGACAGGTCAGCGCACCAGGGTGTCAGAGCTTCGGCGCTGAAAGGGTCTACGATCCAACACACGGCAGCCATTCCAACGGCGAATTGGACGGTAGGGCTGCTGATCGTGCTTTTGAACGCTCCGAGAGTAACATCGCCTAAGCCTTTCAGATCCAACTCATTGGTGGCTGGTATCTCCGATGTCAAAGTCGACTCGCTGGCCTGCCATTCCGAATTGTAATTCCGGTGCGCGTCCAGGAGAGTCGCGCCAGGACCGGTCAGTTGGTTTGGCAGAGGACCGGCAGTCTTTGCTGTGTCATACGCTCCCGACCACAGCACTCGCAGGGCACCCGAAGCCTGGGCATCGAACAGATCTTGGACGGTTAGTTGCTGGGTGTTAAAACTGCCGGACGCTTTGGGATCGATGACATCGAATAAAGTACTCGGGAGGGTGCGGTCCTCCAGGAATTCCAGCGAAAACACGCGGAACTTTACCGATTGATTGCTGGCTGCTCGCCGTATCCCCAACCATCGCCAGATTCTAAGCGGATTCATCCATCCCATCGCTGTTCTCCCTTGTTGGCATCTTCAGGTTAGGTTGCGCATTTTTCACTGAGCGCACCACGAACCCGCGCGGTTTTCGGGCAGATTCGCTCGAAAATCCGCGAAATTTCCGCGAAAATCCACTTGCATCTCGCCGAAGCGCCGATTACTCTGACGCTTACTCGAAGACCAGCTACGTTCGGCTCATTATCTTTCTGAAAGATAATACCCCGGCTTATAACGCGGCCGGTTTCAGGGGCTTCTCCACCCTGCGGAGTCTAACGTCATGTGCAGCGACAGTGATGCGCGAACGTCCGTCTCGCTTCTCTTCCGTATCCGCGACTATGGCGACGAAGTCTCCTGGCGGCGGTTCTTCGAACAGTACCAGCCGATGATCGAGGGCTGGTGCCGCGGCCGAGGGCTGCTCGCGGCGGAGGCGGAAGAGGTGACGAGCATCGTTCTCGTCAGCCTCACCCGATCGATGAAGACATTTGAGTACGATCCAAAGAAGGGGTTCCGCTCCTGGCTCAAAACCGTCGTCGTTCACGCGGTATCCAACCACCGGCGCGGACTCGCTCGCCGGCCCTGTGTCTGTGCTTCCGGCAATCATGAGTTTCAGACGGCCCTTCTGGAACAGCCGGCGGACGAAGAGGACATGAATGAGCTGGTGGACAAGCTCGACCACCAGCTCGAAGGCGAGCGTTTGCGGGCCGCCGATGCCATGCGCATCGTCCAGAGTCGCGTCGAACCGCACTCCTGGCAGGCCTTCTGGCTGCGAAAGATCGAAGATCGGCCAGGCAAGGAAGTCGCCGAGCAGTTAAACATGTCGGTCGCGGCCGTTCACATGGCCACGAAGCGCATTCTGGATCTGATCAGGACGGAATTGGCTCGCCTGCAAGACGGAAAAGCGTGAAGGCCGGCCAACTCCTTTGATGGATCGAGGTATCCCATGTCGATTTGCCCCCCGGTGGACGACCTGCGCCGGCTGATGTGCGGAGAACTGGACGCGACGCGCTTCTCCGGCGTCGAGGTCCACGTCGAAAGCTGTACCGTCTGTCAGGACACGCTTGACCGCTTCTCGTTGGGAGGCGGTGCCCTCAACCTCGTGGCACCACCGGTTGCCGGCGCACGTGAGGAGCCGCCGCCGGGGTTCCTCCCCTGCGTCAGCGGCTACGAAGTGCTCGCGGAGATCGCGCGCGGCGGCATGGGCGTCGTCTACAAGGCCCGGCACCTCAAGCTGAACCGCGTCGTCGCCCTGAAGATGGTCCTGGCCGGGAACCTTGCCTCGACCGCGGAACTGCAGCGTTTCCGCGCCGAAGCCGAGGCTGCCGCCCACCTCGACCATCCCAACATCGTGCCGATTTACGAGGTCGGCGAGCAGCAGGGCCAGCCATTCTTCAGCATGAAGCTCGTCGAGGGCGGCAATCTCGTCCAGTGGCAGGCCGGCAGGAAAAAGGACGCCGGCCGCGCGGCCGATCCGCGGGCGGCGGCCCGGATGCTGGCGACGATCGCCCGCGCCGTCCACCATGCCCACCAGCGCGGCGTGCTGCACCGCGACCTCAAGCCGGCCAACATTCTGCTCGACGCGGAGGGCCGGCCGCATGTCGCCGACTTCGGTCTGGCCAAGCTTCTCGAAGGCGGACCGGGCCTGACCCGCAGCGGCGCGGTCATGGGAACGCCGCTCTACATGGCTCCGGAACAGGCGGCCGGCGAACAGAGCCTGACGGTGGCGGCCGACGTCTACAGCCTCGGGGCTGTCCTCTACTTCCTGCTCACTAGTCGGCCGCCGTTTCAAGCTGACTCCGACTGGAAGACTGTCCAGCTGGTCCAGGACAAGGATCGGGAGCCGGCTTCCCCCTCTTCGGTCAACCCACAAGTGCCGCGCGATCTGGAGGTCATCTGCCTGAAATGTCTGCGTAAGCCGGCGGAGAAGCGCTACGCCAGCGCCGCGGCACTGGCCGACGATCTGGACCGCTTCGACCGCGGCGAGCCGATTGAGGCACGACCGGCCCCTCGGTGGGAGCGTGCGGTCAAGGCCGTTCGACGCCGGCCCGCGGCGGCGATTGCCGTCCTCCTCTTGGTGACTGCCGCGGTGGGCGGTCCCTGGGCGGTCCTGTGGTATCTGCACCAGCGCGATCAAGTTGCCTTCGCGAACGAGCGTACTCGGCTGCAAGAACAGGACACCGCCGCCGCGAAGGAGCGGGAACGCGTCGGCCATTACTTTGAAAACATCTCCCTCGCCGACCGCTTGTTCCTCGGCGGCAATGTGGTCCGGGCCGAACAAGTGCTGGACGAGTGTCCTACAGACCTGCGCGACTGGGAATGGCGCTATCTCCGCCGCCGTTGTGGTGGATACGTCACTTCTACCGAACGCACGAATCATGTATCCGGCCTCGCTCTGAGTCCGGACGGCAAGTGCCTTGCCTCAGCACATCACGACGGTCGAGTCCGCCTCTGGATCGTGAACGAGACGAATCTCGTGACCGACAAGACGTTGTTCGGCCACTCCGGAGTCGGCTTCAGAGGAATAGCCTTTCACCCGCAAGGGCGTCTCCTGGCCTCGGCTGGCAACGATGGAATCGTCTGCGTGTGGGATATTACCACTGGCGAGGAGCGATTAAGTCTCTCCGGCCATCAGGGCCGAGTAAACGGCGTCGCCTTTTCCCCAGATGGACAGTTCATCGCTTCGGCGGGGGAGGACAAGACAGTCCGGGGGTGGAAGATCGACGGCGCGCCCGCCTTCTGTCTTACCGGGCACACGGTTCCGGTCTTCGCTGTGGCGTTCCATCCAGGTAGCCGATCCCTGACGTCGGTCGCGGGAGATAGACACGGTCCAGGGGAGTTAAAGACATGGGACGTGGAGCAGCGGAGCGTGACCTCTTCGATTCCCAACAATCGGCATGGCTATTCCTGCCTGGCGCTTAGCCCGGACGGCCGCCAGTTGGCTGTCGGGGAGCACTCCGTAGATCGGCGACTCGACGATCCCACCAACATCCGTTTCGTGGACGTGGCCAAGAACTTGCCGGTACTCAGTTTTCCTGCCCATATCACCGAAATTGGTGCGGTAGCTTATAGCCCCGATGGACGGCGCCTGGCGTCTGTTAGTTCGGACTGCACCGTGCGGGTCTGGGATCCAGAGACAGGCAAGATAACACTCGTCCTACGCGAAACATCGGGAGTTGAAGGACTGGCATTCAGCGCGGACAATCGACGATTGTTCACCGGCAACCATCGCGGCGAGATTCACGTTTGGGATCTCCGTCACGAGCAGGGATGCCGCAACATAGAGCCTTCCCCCGCCCGCAAGGCCGTAAATGCCGTCACCTTCAGCGGAGATAGCCGTCTCTTCGCCACGGCAAACTCCGAAGATACTTTTACAGTCTGGGACGCGAGGACGAGCGAACCAATTTTTTCGGGCGTCCACCGTGGATTCAAGCGGAGAGTCTTCTGCGTGGCCCTGAACCACGACTGTACGCGGGCGGCAACGGCCAGCCAACAAGAAAGCGTCAAGCTGTGGGACATCGCGGCCAGAAAGGAACTCGGCGACTTACCTCACCCAGACGTTTTGTGCGTCGCCTTCAGCCCCGACGGCAAGCGGATCGCGAGCGCAGGAAAAGATGGGAAGATACGGCTCTGGGACACGGAGACTCGCGAGGAACTCTACGTCTTGCTGGGACACTCCCTGGAAGTGCGCAGCCTGGCCTTCAACTCGGACGGACTGCGCTTGGCCTCGTGCAGTATCGACTGCACCGCGAAGATATGGGATCTCTCCACGCGGCAAATCGTGAGGACGTTCTCCCATCCGAGCGAGGTGAACGGCATCGCGTTCAGCCCTGACGGCCGTCTGCTGGTCACGGGGACGGGGGACGATGACGCACGAGTCCGAACTTGGAACACCGACTCCGGCAGGGAAGTGCGCGTCTTCAAGGGACATACAACGAAAGTCACCGGCGTGGCCTTTGCACCGAACGGGAAGCGTCTTGCCTCGGTGGGCGACGACAAGACCGTCAAGGTATGGGAGACGGACACAGGACGCGAGATTCTTTCGTTTACTTCCCACCGCGGCGGCACGACGGGTATTGCGTTCAGCCCCGATGGGGCGTGGTTGGCGACCAGCAGTTGGGAGGGTTTCGCGAAACTTTGGGAAGCGCCATTCGAGCGGAAGTAGCAACGCTCCCTACGCCTACTTCCCCGTCACCGGCCCGAATCAGACTTTTGTGCGCGTGCATGGGTCGATGTTGCATGTCGAAAGAGGATACCACCGGCCCACCGCGTTGTCATGTTCGGACTGGGTGGTGACGATCGGGCCGGTGACGCGCCGTTCGTCGATGATCCGGTGGAAATACCCTGGCGTGCCCGGCTTCGAGGGAATGCTGGTGCAATACGACCACATCGAGAGCGCCCCCTGTACCAAGACCAGCGACGCCACGGTGTCGTTGCCGCCCGCCCCCGGGGGTCCGGCCAGCATCGCCGAAACGACAATACAACCGAAGCTATGGCCCATGAGGTGGAAGCGCACCTCAGGCCCGGCCGACCGACGCAGCTTGCCCAACAGCTGATGTGCGCCGGACTCGCCGATGCGCCGGGCACGGTCTTTCATCTTCCAGAACGACAATTGCCGCAGCGGCGAGAGCAGGTCGGCCATTCCGAAAATGCCGAAGCTGAACGCCAGCTCCTGACTCTCCTCATAGACCTGCTGGGCGCTGAACGACTCGCGGTCGTGCCCCGGCGGCGCGCCCGGTCCCTTGTCTTGCAGTCCGGCCTCGAGGTTGAGGCGGTCATAGGCCGATCGGACCGGCTCCGGCAACTCAGGCGGCGCCGGGTTGGTCGTCGCGGCGACCGCAATGATCTCCAGAGCCTTTCGAGCGGCCGGCGTGTCGGCGAGGCGTTCGGCGTAGCGCTGCACGAAGGTCTCGTTCACGCCCGGCCCCGGCGCGAACGACACGGGAGAAGCCAACTCCTCGTCGCCCCAGGGGAGACTGGGCCAGTGCAGGGCCACGAGCAGTCTCCGGTCGCACCATCGATCCCGTTCGCGACCAGTGCGAGTTCTTGATCTTCCGGAGTCGCGATCGCTTCCGGCTCGACCGGCGGCGGCGGCCAGGCGGGCTGCGGGGGCACCGGGTCGATCGTCGGTCGTTCCGCGAGCAAACCCGGCCCCAGCGGCAAACGCGTCGCCGGGTCGCCCAGGATGATCCAGTTACGCGTGTCGCGGGTGGCCGTCAACAACTTCGACTCTTCCTCGCGCGCCTCATCGAAGAAAAGGATGCGCTCCATCTTGTTTCGGAGTTCCGACGCCCAAGACGCCTGGCGCTGCACGAAGAACCGCATCGCCTCGCCGACGGTATGGCCGTTCAAGAGCCGGCTGATCGTCCGGGCGAACGCCTCGACATCGGAGTCGCCGCGGAGGTTCGTGAAGGAGAAGGTCCAGCAGCGGTCCACATGACCGATCACCGCCAGCGCCCCGCCGGCGGGGTGGCCCAGGAGGCGCTGCGGCAGTCGGGCCAGGAAGGGTTGCGGAGCGATGCGCAGCGGTTCCGGAAGCCGATCCATGTGCGGGAAGTCGTCTCGTTCGGGGCTTCCGGCGGTGGCGACGCCGAATAAGAACGCGATCAGACCGAGCAAACGACTGGTGTCAGCGACGTCGCCGGCCGCGAAATAATGCTCCACGGGAATCGGCTTGCGCCACCGGAGCGGCCCGGGCCAATCCTGGCACACGAGGGCTCCCTGGTGCGGCAACTGGCGGGCGTCGCCGCTGGGGAAAGTTATCCCGTGGCCGGCCGTGAACAGCAACGCCGGGGTCTCCGCGCCCCCCAGCAACTTCTTCAGGCGCGCCTTGTCGGCCTCCTCTTTTCGAACCCCCTGGAAGGTCCAGTCGGTTTGTTCGCGCTGGAGGCGGGACAGCAGCGGTTCGATCAGCTTCGACAGGCTCTGCTCGGTGGCGGGATCCTGCGGATGCCGCGGGCCGAACAGGACTGCCCGGCGCGGCAAAGCAAACCGACCGCTCTCCGCCGTGACCACGCTTCGGGCATAGCTGGCGTACTCCTCCAGCGTCTCCAGGTGGAGACGACCGACGGCGTAGCGCTCGGCAAGTTCGTACTGAAATTCGAAGGGGATCGACACCGGATCGCCGACGAGCAACAGGTAGTACGGCACCTTGTCCCACTCGGCCATCCCGGACCCGGCGCCATGGCGGGCGAGGAACTGCCGGGCGGTCTCGCCAGCCACGTAGCCGTTGGTGCCGGCGAACTCCCGGTAGCGTTCCTCCCACTCCTCTCCGGCCTGGCGGCGCCGGTGATCCAGCAGTTCCGTCAACGCTCGGCGAACGGAGGGGCTTGCTCCCTGGGCGAACACGACGCCCCAGCCCAGCTCCGCCAGGCTCGTGCCGCGTCGCGCCTGCTCGCGGCAGGCGGCCAGAAAATCCTCGTCTCCTGCCGTCACTTCTTCCTTGTGTTCTTTTACCCACTGTTCGGTTTTGGTGAGCACCGACCCGCGGAGCAATAGGGTCCGCGACTTTCCCTGGGTCGCCCACTCGTCGGCGCGCCGCTGGAACGGTTGCAGTCGCGCCAGCCACCGCTCGTTGGCGGCGAGAATGGGCTCGATCAGTCGGTCATGGGCTAACTCGAACCAAATCGTCCCCCGACTCTTTTCCTCTCGGATCAGGTGGGAATGGTCAATCAGGCGGCGCACTGCTTCGTGGTACTCCGGCTTGTCCGGCAACTCGCTCAGCGAACCTTGTCGGCGGAAGCGGCGTTCGTGAATCAGGCCGCGTTCGACCCAACTCCGCAACGTGCGCTCGCGAACGACGGCCGCCCCCGCCCCGTTCGCCGAGTCGGCTGCCACGCGCATTTCGCTGTCGTAATAGTCGCCCAGCGCCTCGTCCACTGTGGCAGGCTCGGCCACCTCTTCCGCGCTAATGGTATTTGGGTATTTGCGCGGACGAGTCCACAGGCGTCGGCAAACCACTTGAAGCTGAACCGGCTCGACGTATTGGCCCCCCTCCGAGTCCGTTCCCGCCGCGCTCGGCTCGTCCGCGGTGCGACTCAGGTTGGCGACCAGGTCTGTGGCCGCCTCGTCTGTGATCACGACATGCGCGCGCCGCCGTCTGCTGCATGGCCTGACGGGCCGCCGGTGCGCCGAGCAGATCGAGACGAAAGCGCAGGTCTCGCCAATCCGGATCGTCACCTGGAGCGGGATCGTGATGGTCACTGCGCCGGCAGCCGTCACCAATCCCGTGGTCCTGTTGCCGGCCGGCACGGGCGTGGAGCGCTCACTCATCGATACCTCCGGGCGGGGGCCAAGACCGGCGGCCGGCGCCTGTGTGGGGGTTGGTTGGGGAGCAGTCGTGACCTGAGCGGGGACCGTGAAAGGGGGCCGTTTCACGCCGTTCGTCCCCGAAACCAACGGGATGCGGACGGCCGGGTCGCCGACCACGGCGTAGCCGCGGGCGTCGTTGTTCGCTGTCCACCACCGGGCGATCGCGAACGGATCGAGGACTTTCCCGGTCTGCCGCGCCAGGTGAAACTCCGCGCTCAGGCTCGAGGAGATGTCGGCGTACCGCTGGTTGATGATTTCGGTCGCCCAACCGACCCGATTGCCTTCCATGAGGAGTCGGAGGGAGTTCTTGAACATGTCGATCTGACGCCCGGCGTCATCCCAGAGAATCGAGTAGCCCCAGGCCCGCTCGACGTGCCCAATGACGGCCAAGGCTCCGCCGGCCGGGTGGCCGAGCAGCTGTTGCGGCAGGCGGGCCACGAACGGCTTGACGGCAATGACGTCGGCGGCCCGGAGTGAGTTGGCGGGAAAATCGTCGAGCTGCGGGGTGCCGGCCCCGTAGCAGGCGAAGTGGAAGGCGACCAGACCCAGCAGGTTGGCGTCCTTGGGAACGTCATCGGCGCTGAAATAGTGCTTCGCGGGGATCGGCTCCTGCCAGTTGATCGGGCCGGGCCAGTCCTGGCAGAGCAGTGCGCCCTGGTGCCGGGCCTGATGCGCGTCGCCCTGGGGGAAGCCCATTCCGTGACTCGCGGTGAACAGCAGGGCCGGCGTCTGCGCCCCGCCCAGAAGCTCCTTCAACTTGGCTTTTTTTGCCGCCTTTCCCCGGAACAGATCGATTTTCCAGGCCGGCTGGTTTTCGGCCAAGTGGCCGGGCATCTCGGCGGCGAGCGGGGCAATCAGATCGTTGGCGCTGAGTGCGGTGGCGCCGTCGTCCGCGTTCTCCGTTCCGAACAGGGCTGCGTACCGGGGCAGCAAGACCCCGCCGGTTTCTGCCACGACGACGCTTCGGGCATAGTTCGCGTATTCTTCCACGGTGTCGAAGCAGATACGGCCGACGGCGTACTGCACGTCGAGCTGGTACTGGAAGACGTAAGGGATGTCCGCCGGGCTGCCGACGATCAACAGGTAGTACGGCACAAGGTCCGGATTCGGTTGACCCGGTCCCATCTTGCGCGGTTCGCGGGCCAGGAAGTCGTCCTTGGTATCGCCAGGCAAAAACCCTTCCTGCCCCGCATAGACACGGAAGCGGTTTTTCTTGGCGGTGGCCTGTTGTTGCCGCAGGTCGAGCAGCGGCTTGAGGGCTGCCTGAATGGCTGGGTCGGCCTTGTGCGCGAAGATGACTCCCCAGCCGGACTCGTCCAGTTTGTTCGGATCGACCCAGGGCGGCGGGGCGTAAGACGGATTTTTCGGGTTGGCCCGTCGGTGTTTGTCCGCCAACTCATTTCGGTGCGACGCCGAGATGTTCTCTTCGAGCGCGGCGTCGAGAGTCTCCGTAGCCGTCTGGAGGGGAGCAAGATACTTGCCGGTGGCGCCGTTGACGCCGTTGAAGTAGAGGATATTCTTGTCGATTTGCATGGTTGGCTCGGAGGATGAGA
>JBBQPD010000143.1:0-9967 GCA_038331535.1 Gemmatales bacterium
TCCCGACCGGCCTTGTGCGCTTTCGTCCCATTGGATATGGGGCGCCCGCATGACCGTCGCATTCCGCACCTTCGATAAAGTCCCAGCGCCGGTCGTGACGATAAGACTGTGAATACCGATTGCGCCTGAATGTCCGGCACGGGAGGGGTCCATGCTCCGGTTCCGAACCTGGTTGATCGTGATGGGTCTGAGCCTTGTGGCGGCCCCGTTTCTGTTGCGCGGACAAAGTCCGGCCCCGAGCGGAACACATGCCGGCCTGCCGCTGGGAGCGCACGACGCGATCCCGCTGACGCTCGACAAGCAGACGGAGGAGCAGGCGCTGGCCAAGAGCACCGGCTGCCTCACCTGCCACAACGGCATCGAACCGATGCACGAGAGCAAGAACGTGCGCCTCGGCTGCGTCGATTGCCACGGCGGCGACCCGTGCGCCACGACCAAGGAGCAGGCGCACATTCACCCGCGTTTCCCGGAGAAATGGCCGTCGGCGCGCAATCCGGAGCGGACCTACGCCCTGCTCAACCTGGAAAACCCGGAGTTCATCCGCTTCATTAACCCCGGCGACTTCCGGCACATGGCCAAGTCGTGCGGCACCGCCGGCTGCCACACGCAGGAGTGCGAGTTCAACAGCAAAAGCATGATGGCGCACAGCGCCATGGTCCCCGGATCGGGCACCTACAACAACGGCGTCGCCAACGCCAAGAACTATGCGTTCGGCGAAATCTACGGCGAGGACGGCAAGGCGCTGAAAATCTGGAGCAACCCGCGCCCCACGGCGGAAGACACGAAGCTGCGCGGCATTATCCCCAGCATCAGCCCGTTGCCGCGCTTCGAGGTCATCCCTCCCGGAAACATCTTCCGCATCCTCGAACTCAACAACAACGCCACCAGTCCGCGCGGCGTTGGCACCGACTTCCGCGTCGATGCGGGCGGTATCGCCCTCCACAAGACCAAGCTCAACGACCCGACGATGGTGTTCCTCGGCACGAATGACCACGCCGGCGACTACCGCACGAGCGGCTGCACCTCCTGCCACGTCATCTACGCCAACGATCGCGACCCCGCCCACGCCGCCTACACAGGGAAATTCGGCAACCGCGGCTACTACGCGGGCAACGATCCGACCATTCCGAAGAACGAGTCGGGCCATCCAATCAAGCACCAGCTCACGCGAGCGATCCCGTCCAACCAGTGCGTCACCTGCCATTTCCACCAGGGCAGCGGCGCTCTGGCGAACTACTACGGCTACATGTGGTGGGACTACGAGTCCGACGCCGAGAAGATCTACCCGCTCACCGGCAAGCCCGGCCTGAACGGCTCGGTCGGCTACAAGAACCCCTACGGCCCCGGCGTCCTTAGCCGATCCGAGAAGTACGACACGCACGACCTCGCGGAGAAGGTCAACCCGCTCATGCACGGCAACAAGCTCGCCGACTTCCACAACGCCGGCTGGCTCATGCAGGCGGTCTACAAACGCGACATTCACGGCAATCTGCTGGACACGGACGACAAGATCGTGCCGGAGGATTCGGCCGACTGGCACAAACGCGCCGTCCATTTGGCCGACATCCACCTCGAAAAGGGGATGCACTGCGTCGATTGCCACTTCAAGCAGGACAACCACGGCAACGGCAAGCTGTACGGGGCGATGATCGACCAGATTGAAATCAACTGCAAGGACTGTCACGGCACCGTCACCGACTACGCCAACTTCACGACCTCCAACCGCGCCGGCGGCAACGACCTGAAGCTCTCGCGCACGTCGCACGGCCAACGGCGCTTCTACGAAGAAGACGGCCAGTGGTATCAGCGTTCCTCGGTGACGAAGGATCTGGCCTGGCCGGTCAAGCAGGTGAAGGACATCGTGACGCCCGGAAACAAGCTGTTCAACGAGAAGGCGATGTACGCCAAGACGGTCCGCAAGGACGGCAAGACCTGGGGCGCGGTCTCCGGCGAAAAGGACACCTGCCAGCTGGCCCACACCGACAGCAAGATGACCTGCTATTCCTGCCATTCGGCGTGGAATACGCAATGCTCGGGCTGCCATCTCGACGCCCGCACCAACCTCAAGAGTCCGACGCTGCACTACGAGGGCGAGGAGTCGAAGTTCTTCATCTCCTACAACCCGGACGTACTCCGTAGCGACGGCTTCATGCTCGGCATCAACGGCACGGTGCAGGGCAACAAGGTCACGCCGGTACGCTCCGCCAGCTCGGTGATCGCGTCGGCCCGCGACGGCAACCGTGCCATCGTCGCCCACCAGCAGCCGACCATCGCCGCCGAGGGACACAGCGGCTACGCCTTCACGCCCAATCCGCCACACACCGTGCGGACGAAAGAGACGAAGAAGTGCAGCGACTGCCACGTCGCCGACACGAACGACAACAACGCCCTGGTGGCGAAGGTGTACGGCTTCGGCGCCCGCACCGTGGACTTCATCGGGCGCTACGTCTACGTCGCCGAGCGGACGCGCGGCTTCGAGGCGCACCGCGTCACGACGCAGGAAGAATTCCCCGAGCCGGTCATCGGCAGCGACATGCACCGACTTATTAACCCGGCGTCCTATGGCGTCCATCTCGAACACAACGGCGTCGTCGATTACAAGAACGCCGGGCTGCCGAAGGAGAAGCGTACTCCGGACAGCCCGGACGATCCCGATAATGCGGTGCAGCGGCACAATTCCACCGACGCTCGCTCCATCCAGCGCCTCGGCGAGTGGGTGCTAGTGGCTGACGGACCGAGCGGCCTGCGGGTCTTCGACATCGCCAACGTGGCGAACAAGAACCAGGCCGAGCGCATCATCGAATCGGAGTTCAGCCCGCTCGGCCAGAACATGCGGGTGAAGTCGCGGTGCGCCAACCACGTCGCGCTCGGTATCACGCTTCCGGTCGATACCAAGCGCAGCCACGCGCCGGCGAACGAGGAGCAGCCGGTCCACGAGTTGTACAACTATTGCTATGTCGCCGACTACTACGAGGGCATGATCGTCGTCGATATCCACACGCTGATCGACGGCAACCCGTCAAACAACTTCCTGACGCGCACGGCCACCTTCAACCCCGACGGCGTCCTCAACGGCGCGACGTTCATCCGCATCGCGGGAAATTACGCCTACGTCCTGTGCGACAACGGCATGGTCGTGGTGGACATCAGCAATCCGAAATGTCCGAAGGTCGCTGGCGTTCTCGGCGGCGGCTCCCTGGTCAAGCCGCGGTCGATGGACGTCCAGTTCCGTTACGCCTTCATCTGCGACTGCGAGGGTCTGAAGGTCGTGGACATCACCCACCCGTGCAATCCGCTGCTGACGACGGTGGTGAAGATGCACGACGCCCGCGACGTGAAGGTGATGCGCACCTACGCCTACATCGCCGCCGGGGCCGAGGGGCTGGCGATCATCGACGTGGAGTCGCCGACGCATCCCGGCGAGGCGCAGTTCTACAACGCCAACGGCTGCATGAACGACTCGACCGGCGTGGTCGTCGGGGCGACGCTCATGTCGCTTTACGTCTACGTGGCGGACGGGAAGAACGGTTTACGGGTGGTGAACGTGGCGTCGCCGGTGAACGGCAGCGACGTGAAGGGTTTCAGCCCGGTGCCGCGTCCGAAGTTGATCGCGACGCATCCGACGAAGGGATGCGCCGTGGCCCTAAGCGAGGGTATGCCGCGCGACCGATTCGTGGACGAGTCGGGCAATCAGACGAACGTCCTGGGGCGCCGTGGTTCTCGGCCGTTCAATCGGCAGGAACTGGAGAGCCTGTACCTGCGAAACGGGCAACTCTTCACCGTCAGCGACCGGCCCACGGTGCCGGCGGTGAAGGCCGAAACGCCGAAGTAGGGAAAGGACGACGAGTTTTCCCCGTTGGGTGATAACTCAGCAGCGCTTTAGCTTCTTCCTCTCTGAGCTTCTCCGCAAGATGCGGAGAAGTTCAGCTGAGTTCTGGCTGACAGCTAAGAGCTAACAGCTTTCAGCCAGACTGGTTTTGTGTGGTTGCTAACTCGTTGCGGCTTGGCTTACCCGCGTGCCGAGACAATGCTCGACCGCGACGACGTCCTCGCCGCCCAGGCATTCCCTATCCGCAGCACCAGGCGGCCGATGTGTACCAGGCGCACGCCGGCCCACGCTCCGAACAGCGCCAGCACCACCGGCCGCGGGCCGGCGAGATACCAGCCAAACGCCCCGAGCAGCACCAGCTGTTCCGGCCAGAACGGCCGCGTCCATCTTAACACTGCCGGCAAGAGCGTCAGGAGCCACACGCCGGCCATCAGTCCGAGCCAGCCGCCGGCGCCCAGCAGCGCGGCGCGGTTGTCCGGCTCGGCGGCCGGCGTCAACCGCAATACCGGCGCCGCGGCATCAGGGCCGCCCTGCCCGGCGTAGGGAGTGCCGCGCTCCGGCACGGCGGTGCCGCCCGCCGCGGCGCGGGCACGACCCACTCCCGTAAATCGTGCTCCTTCCGCACTTCCCCCGACTGGCACCGGCCGAACCGGCCGAACCAGGTCCGCCTGCCTCTCCGCCTTCTCGCGGATCTCCTCCAACTCCGCGGCCTGCTTCGCCGCCGCGGACGCCGGTAGTTTTTGATTCTGTTCCAGCAGCCGCGTCCGCCACTCGTAGAGCGCTGAGCGCTCCGAGGCGTCTTCCGAGGGCACGCCGGCGAGGAGGTGTTCCGCCTGCCGGCAATACTGGTAGAAGCGCTGCTGCGCCGCCGCCAAGTCCGACCGCGTCGCGACATCATCGATACTGGCCGTGTATTCCCCGGTCAGATGCCGCACAATCTCTCCCTGGGCTTCGGCCCGCGACAGGTCCAACGCCGCGGCGCGGGTCAGTTCCGAGCGCAATTCCATCCCCTTCTCCTGTGTGGCCCGGAAGCCGTCGGGAGCGTGAACCGTCCACAAGGTTGGGCCGTCGCGGACGCCCTCCAGTGTCGGCCGTTCCAGGTTCGGCGCGGTCAACGGCTCGTCGTCGTAGACCCAGCGCAGGCGCACCCAGCGCACCCCCGGCCGGCGCGGCAGCGGCAACCAGACGCGTGTCGGCTCCGACTGGAGCGGCGCCACCGCGCCGCCGTCCATCGACGCCGTCACCACGCGCCCTGGCGCCGGCAGTACGATGTTTAGCTCGGCGTTCGCTTCGTGTCGCAGCCAGTAGGTCGCCTCATGCAGCCAGTGTCGGCCGTCCGCCACCGCCGCGGACTGTTCGCCGACGAAAACGCGCACCGTCTCCGCCGGACGCGCGCGATCGCGCGGCAGCAGCCGCAGCTTCCATGGCGCAGGCCGCTGCTCGACGGCGCGCGGCAACGGCTCCGGCGACAGCTTCCAGAGGGAAACTTCCGCGCCGCGCAGGCGCGCCTCCTCATCGGGCCACTCGGCCATGACCTTGCGCGCGTCGGCGACGGCGGTCAGACCTTGCGCTGCCTCCGAGACCAGTTCCCCGCCCGCCACGGCCAGCCAGCGTTCGAGCATCTCCTTCCCGGACGGATTGGCGGACGGCGCGGGCGTCGCCACGATCACGCTCACGTCAGGTGCCCAAATACCAGCCTGGGCCTTGGCGAGAGATGTCGAGCCGCGTACCGTCAGGTGGTACTCGCGCGTCACGCCCGGCGGCAATTCCAGCGTCCAGACGCGCTCGCCGCCAGCCCCGCGGCGCATGGTCGCCGGTGCCGACAGCTCGACGATCTCACCATCCCAGTCGCGCAGCCGCACCCGCACCGTCCGCAGTTCGCCGCGCCGCACCTGGAACAGGGCCGTCGCGGTGAAGCTCAGTTTGCCGTCGCGCGCCTCGACGACCGTCAGCATTTTCACCGACGCTTCGCACACCGCTGGCCGGACGGTCCAACTGCCGCCGAAAGACGGCTGCGCGGCGACAAAAACGCTGTCGCGCTCGTCCGACGGTACCGACGGCGTCAAGTTACGGAGCGAGTTCGGGACGGCGGCTAACGTCAGGCCCGGCCCGGCCGACAGGCGCACCGTCGTTTGTTGCGTTTGCGCCGACGTCAGGCGCAGACCGGGTATTTCCAACAGACCCTCCTTGCCGGGAGGCGGGGTGAGCCGGGCGGTCAACTCCAGCTTCACGGCATCGGTTGCCCGTTCGAGCCAAACTTGCACGCGCGGCCCCGATTGGCTCCAACGACGAACGGCAGGCCCCGACGAAGAGGTCACCGCGAGGACGGTCAGCTGAGGCGGCGGCAACTGCATATCCCACTCAACCAGGACCAGTTCCTTGCCCCGTGCGCCCTCGCGCGGTTTGACCGTGAGGTTTGCCGCGGCCCGCACTTCCGCCTGACGTGGACCGGCGCGCACGACGATGTCCTGAACGGCGTGAACCGTGGTTGAGCGCGGGCGCAACTGCAACTGGAGCAGCGGGCCCTGGCCATCCTTGCGCCCGAAACTCCACTCATAGGCGAGCGCGCCCAGGTCAGAGCGCAGATCAGTCGGCCAGGCTTTCGCGAAGCTGCCGGGGTCTTCGCGCTTGACGCGAAAGACCGACTTGAGCTGGGCTTCCACTCCTTCGGTTTGGAAGGCCAGGTAGCTATCTTCAGCAGCTGACGGCGCGAGGCGCGCGCCGCGCGGTGTCGGCAGCGGCAACGGAGAAGCGGCAGTTCCGAGCGGAAAACGGGGCACCAGCTCTAGCCGGACGTCGCAGAGGCCGCCGACGGGGTTCTGGAACTCCAGACGCAGCGCCCTGCGGCCGCCCGCCTCGGTGACGCGCCAGTCGCGCAGTTGCACCGGCTGCCGCGTGCGTGAGGCGCCCGCGTCCGGGCCGGCCGCGACGGCGTCGGCCGTGCGCACTTCCAGTTCGGGCGGCAAGTCGATGGTCAGTCCGGGAACCACGCCGTTCGGAATGTCGTAGTGAATGACGGCCGTCAGCGCGCTGCCGTCGGCGCGTAGGTTCCACAGGTACGCCTCGCGGAAATGCACGTCCTGCTCCGCGACCGTCCGGCTGCCCTCGTGCCACAACACCTGGACGGTGCCGACGCGCCCAAGTTCGGTCCGCAGAAGAGGACCGTTCGGACCGGAGACAGTCTCCTGGCCGCCAAGTCGGTAAAGGGCCAGCGGGTGCGCAGCGCCCGCCGGTGCCTGGAAGGAAAGGCTGCACTGAGCGAGTCGCGGTGTCGTAAAACGCAGGCCGCGTTCGGCGACCCCGACGATCGGTACGCGGAACGACAGCTCGATCTTGTGCGGCCCGCGGCCCGCGACTTTGACGGCGTAGCCGGTCTGGTTCGGCGCCAGCGCGAAGTCCGGGGCCGGCTTGCCGTCCACTTCGGCGTCGCCGAGGTACTGGACGGCGTCGAGCGGCAGGACCAGTGTCGTCGGTCCGTCGATCAGGGAATACGCTTGAAAAGCGGCTCGAAAGAGCGCCGCGCCATCGACAACCTTGCCGTCGTACACGGCCGAGAGCAGGACGGCGGTCGGCCCGGCGGGCGGGCGGGCGGCGGCGAGCAGCTGGTCGCGCAGCTCGGGCGGAAGCAACACGCTCGACTCGCGTGGCGTCGGGCCGGGGACGAGATAGACGACGGTAGGCGCGGCCCGGTCCGGCTCGCGTGAAACGGTTCGCTCCGCGGAGGCAAGCCAGACGGCCGCGAATAGGGCGCTGCCGACGGCAACAACCGTTGGCCCGACGCCGCTGGGTGTGACATTTCCGCGAGACGGGCGCGGAGCGGCGCGGGCCAGGGCGATGACGTACCAGACAAGCGCGACGGCGCAGGCGGCGAGGAACGGCCACCACGCCAGGGCGTGCAGCGCCTCCGGCAGAAGGTGCAGGGCCGCGCCGGCGATGGCTAGCCACACGCCCAGGAACCACGACCGGCGCCGCTGGGAGTGGCGGCCAACACGCCAGCAGACGAGCAATGCCAGCCCCGCCAGGACGAGACCGGCACTCATGACCGGCTCGCGGCGCACGACGGTTAGCGTGCCCGGCGCCGGCGCTCCGCCGACTGGCTCCCATTCGGTCCAGTGGCCGAGAGTAAGACCGGGCGACAGCAGCGACCACGGACCGTTGCCGTTGTCCTCGTCGAGCGCCGCGCTCGCCGGAGAGACTGCCGCGGCCTCCGCCTCGTGGCGCAGCCACGAGGGGGCGACGACGAAACGGCCCGACGGATCGTGCCCCTGCCGAAGAGCGAGGGCGATCGCCTGTTCCAGCTCGTCCGGCAAGGGCCGGGCCTCTTCCCCGACGGCGTCCCACAACTCGGCCTGGCGATGCGTCGTCAGCACCGGCACCGAGCGGGCAAACACCGTCGCCAGTCCCAGCGGCTCCCACGGCTGCCCGGTGTCGTCGCCCGAAATCAGTGCTTCGACGAGCAACGGCGTCTGCGGTCCCAGGCGCGCTTCGCGGAGCGCGACCGTGTCAACGACGAGAGCGAGCCGCGCCTGTTTCAGGCAGTCGTCCGCGACCAATCCAACTGCCTCGCCGAGAGAGATGATCTGCCCGGCCCGGCCGCCGCGTACGCGCAGTCCGGCGTCGTTGAGCGCCTGCAATTGCTGGCGATCGGGGCCGGCGGCGCTCCATCTGCCGCGAGCGACGAGGTCGGCTGCCGACGGGCCGAGGCGGAACAGGTCGGCGGGCCTTGGCTCGCGCCGCGGCGGTGCTCCGACTTCACCGGGACCGGGCAGCCGCCGCAGCGACGTCGCGAATAGCGGTTCGACGCCCGGCGGCAGTCGCCAGGACCGCCGGAAGCGAATCGGCTCGGCCGGCAATTTCGGCGCCGGCGCCTCGGCCCAAGCCCAGGCCTGCCACGGCTTCAAGTCCGTAACGTACACCACCTCGAAACGATGCCAGCCGTCGCCGCGGCCGGCACGATCCGGGACCGGTAGGTCCAGTACGTTCTCGTTTCCCGGCATTTGCTTGAACACGCGAGCTGGCAGCAGCTCGCCGTCGGCCTGGGCTGCCACGGGACGGGCGCCGGGCGGCAGAACCAGCGGCAACGTCCGGCCCGACCAGTTCGCCGCCTGGAACGCGAAATGGTGCTGGAGTACGTCGCCCGGCCCGAAGTAGGTCGTCAGCCGAGCCTGATCGATCAGCAATGCCGCAGCCGCGCCTTTCGCACCGCCCGGCTGGCCGCGCAGCTCAAGCGCGACCGGGGATCCGCCATATCGAAAGGTGCGCCAGGCGGGGCCGTGACGGGCATGCGCCTCGGGTGACACCTCGCGCAATCCGGAACTCTCCACCTGAACCATGTCGGCGCCGGCGAGGTGCAGCGACACCTCGCCTTCGAAGCGCTCGGCTCCGACGACCAGCGGCAGCGGCACGGAATAACGGCCGTCGAGCGCTGCCAGCGCGCGCGCGGCGAGGAGGCGCAGCTTCGCCGGTCCGCGCAGCGGCCGCGGCAAGGTGACGCGCCAGCGCTCCTGACGCGGCCGGAGCAGTGCCAGCGCCGCAGCGTCCAGCGGCGTCCGCGCTGCGAGACGGGCTAGAGTAGCCGCCACGTCCGGAAGCACCACGCGCTCCGCCCGCAGCGGCGAACCGCCGCCCTCCGGCCGCCACTCCCACGAGCCGGAGATGGCCTCCGAGAAAACCACCTCGAACCACTCCGTGCTGCCTGCCTCCGCCTCCAGCGTCAGGCCCGCCTCGACGGCCGCCCCACCTCCGGAGAGGAAGACGTCGGTCGAGCATCGGACCTTTAATGATCCGGGACGCGGCTTCACCTCAAGGACGCCGCTCATCGGCTGACCGAGACAGGGATAGTAGAACAGCGGCAAGTTCCCTTTCCACGGCGCGACTTCGTTCGCGTCCGGTTCGCCCGGCACGATAGGGGTGCGCGGCACGGCCTGAAACGACGGCTCGTCCAGGTCGATGGCCAACCCGCCCTCGCGCTGCCGGCCGAGTGGGTCGGTGTCCGGAAAGGTCAACACCGTGCGCGGCTGACGCGGGCGGAGCGTGGCGGTCAGCGTCGCGGTGCGGCGGCAGGGCGTCGCTTTTCCCGATGGAGACGGAATCGCCGTGGCGCGCAGCGGCTCGCTCAACTCCGCCAGCAGCAACGGC
>JBBQPD010000144.1:0-9856 GCA_038331535.1 Gemmatales bacterium
AATGAGTAGGTGCCGCGAGCCGAGCGGCACCGGCGGCGTGTATGATGCACAGGGGGGAAAGCCAGCCGCTGAGGACGAGCCATGAGCCAGAAGCAGCCTGCGCCGCGCAAGCGTCGCGAACACGCCGCGCTGACGCGGTTGCTGGCATGGTGCGTCCATTTCTACACCGCCCTGGGCCTTGTCTGTGCCGCCGGTATGGCGGTGCTGCTCGCCGACGCGAACCCCCGCCCCGACGCCTTCCGCTGGACGTTCGTCCTCATGCTGGTCGCCACGCTCATCGACGCCACCGACGGCACCTTCGCGCGGGCGATCAAGATCAAGGAGGTGCTGCCGGGTTTCGACGGCCGCCGCCTCGACGACCTCGTCGATTTCCTGACCTACACGGCGCTGCCGCTGTTCCTGATCTGGCGCGCCCACCTCCTGCCGGACGGCACCGAGGCGCTCTTGCTGTTACCGCTTCTGGCGAGCGCGTACGGATTCTGCCAGGTGTCGGCGAAGACGGACGACGGCTACTTCCTCGGCTTTCCGTCGTACTGGAACCTCGTCGCGTTCTACCTGTACCTGTTGCAGATGCCGAAGTGGGGAGCGCTGGCCCTGGTGGTGTCGCTGGCGCTGCTGACGTTCGTGCCGACGCGCTACCTCTACCCGACGATGCGCGGCCGGCTCAATCGCGTGACCAACGTCCTCGGCGCCGGCTGGACGTGTTTGCTTATCGGAATCCTGACGCTGCCCGGCGTCGAGTTGTCCTCGGCCGGTGCGGCGCGCGATTTGGGGACACTGTCGCTGTTCTTTCCGGTTTACTACATGGCGGCGTCGTGGCTGATTACGCTGCGCTTTTGGCGGCGACGAAAGCCGCAGCCTGCCGAGGAAATCAAGGCGGCGCTGTCCTGAGCGGCGACTCGGGTTGTCTTTCATTTCTCATTTCGTCATTGCCATCGCCGCCGCCGTGCCGGACAATCGGGGACCGTTGATCTCTCTTTCCTCGCGGCATGGCACCGATGGCCGTCGCACTGTCCACTGCTGCTTCTCCTTCACCGGCCGACGGCTTCTGGCAGGGGCCGCTCGTGCCGGCCGCGCTCGCCATCACCGCCGGCATCATCCTCGATCGCTATTCCGCGCTGCCGCTCGCCGTCAGCCTCGGCCTCGCCGCCGCGAGCCTCGTCGCCTGGGGCATGGCCTATTTCGGCGGCAACTCCGGCCTGGCGCTAACCTACCTCGCGCTGGCGGGCGTCGCGCTCGGTGCCGCGCTGCACCACGCCCGGCAAGAGACCGCGGCCGACGACCTGGCCGAACTCGCGCCGCTCGACCCGCTACCGGTTCAGGTTCGCGGCGTGATCGACGAAGAGCCGCATCGCATCCTCGGCGTCTCCGATCCGTTGCGCACGATGGAGGCGCCGGAGCACACGACGACGGTCCTTCTGGCGACGCACATGCGCGACCGCGATGTGTGGACCGCGGTGTCGGGACGCGTCCTCCTGGTGGCGACGGGGGCGCTGCCGGAACTGCACATCGGCGACGAAGTCGAGGTAACGGGCCGCCTGTCGCAGCTGTTTGGTGCGGGAAATCCCGGCGAATTTGACGTGCGCTCGTTGTTGAACGACCAGGGCATTCGTTGCCGCATCGAGGCGCGCAAGACGCCGAGTGGCGTGACGCGATTCCGCCGCGGCTGGACGACGTCCTGGGGCGGCTGGTTGGCAGTGGTGCGCGAGCGTGGGCAGCGCGAGCTGTCGCGCGCCCTGCCGGCCGAGACGGCCGGGTTGGCGCAGGCGCTGCTGCTCGGCGAAGGCTCGCCGCTGACTGCTGCCGACTGGCAAAAGTACGTCCGCACCGGCGTCATTCACGTCCTCGCCATCTCCGGCCAGCACCTCGTCGTGCTGGCCCTGTTCCTGTGGTGGACGCTGCGCGCGTTCGGAGTACGGCAGCGCTACGGGGCGGGCGTGGTCGCGGTGTTCCTGCTCCTGTACGCCTTGCTGACCGGTGGACGGCCGCCGGCGCTGCGCTCGGCCGTCAGCGGTTGCGCGGCGTGCCTCGGCCTGATGATGCGCCGGCGCACGCACGCCGCCAATCTCTTCGCCCTGGCGTGGCTGACCGTCCTGCTGCTCAACCCCGCGGACCTGTTTGGCACGGGCTGTCAGCTCTCCTTCCTGTCGGTCGCCGTGCTGCGCTGGGGCGTCGGCCCGTGGCTGGCGCGCCGCGAGCCGGACCCGTTGCAGCAACTCCTTGATGAAGGCCGGCCGACCTGGCTGCGCGCTCTGCGCTGGCTCGGCCGCATGGTCGCGGAAAGCTACCTGGTCACGCTGGCCATCTGGCTGGCGGTGACGCCGCTCGCGGCTTCGCGCTACGGAATCGTCTCGCCGGCCGGCCTCGTTCTCGGACCGCCGTTGACGCTGTTGACCTCCATCGCGCTGCTGGCGGGGTTTCTGCTGCTCCTGCTCGCGCCGCTCGCGCTGCCGATCACCGCGCCGCTGGCGTTTATCGTCCACATCAGCCTGGGAGCCTGTGAATGGCTGGTCGATGCCGCCGACGGTTTTCGGCTGAGCTACTTCTACGTCGGCGCGGTGCCCGAGTGGTGGTTGTGGACTTTTTACGCCGTCCTGCTCGCCGTGCTGACCCAGCCAGTGCTGCGTCGATTCGGCCGCCTGGCCTGGCTATCGGGCCTCGGCTGGCTCGGAGTCGGCCTCTTGACTGCGGCCGTGCGGCTGCCTGCGGACGAGCTGCGCGTGACGTTCCTCGCGGTCGGCCACGGCGGTTGCACCGTGCTGGAGACGCCAGACGGGCGCACGCTCCTCTACGACGCCGGCGCTCTCGCCGGTCCCGATGTGGCCCGACGGCAGATCGCTCCTTTCTTGTGGCACCGCGGCGTTCACCGCATCGACGAAGTGATTTTGTCGCACGCCGACCTCGATCACTTCAACGGCCTCGTGAATCTGCTGGAAGTATTCGCCGTCGGCCAGGTGACCTGCACGCCGACGTTCGCCGACAAGACCACCCCGGCGGTGCGGCACACGCTCGACGTTTTGCGGCGGCGCGGCATTTCGATCCGCACGGTGAAGGCCGGCGACCTCCTGACGGCCGGCGAAGTGTCGATGCACGTCCTGCATCCGCCGGCGGCCGGCCCGGAGGGTAACGAGAACACGCGCAGCCTCGTGCTGGAGGTGCGACACGCTGGCCACCGTATCCTGCTGACCGGCGACCTGGAAGGGGCCGGCATGGACATGGTGCTGCGCACGGAGCGCCGGCGTTTCGACGTGCTGATGGCGCCGCACCACGGCAGTCCGCGGGCCAACCCGGCGTCGTTCGCGGAGTGGGCACGGCCGCGCGTCGTCGTGTCCTGTCAGGGTCCGCCGCGCGCGGCCGGGAGTCCCCTGGAAATCTACCGGACCGTCGGCGCCGAAGTAGTACCGACGTGGATGCACGGCGCGGTCACCGTGCGCAGTCACGCGAGCGGCTTGGTGGTGGAGACGTTCGTCACCGGGAAACGGCTGGTGCTGCGGACGGAACGCGGTGAAAAATGAGGTCTGTGTTGTCGCCCATTCGGTCCTTCCTGATAATAACCACGCAACCGTTATGGACGACTCTCGTCCCGAAACGGAACCTTCAAGGAGAAGCAGGATGAATTCCATTCGGATCGCGTTGAGTGGCTGCCTGATCGCCGCAATCGTCGGTTGTGGCGGCTCACCCACCACCAACCCACCGAGGCGTCGAACAAGGACAAAATCGTCGGTAGCTGGGAAGTGACGAAGGGCACGCCGCCGGGCGGCGTCGTCGAATTCACCAAAGACGGGAAGCTGAAGATGACAGCCGAGGGACCTGACAAGAAGCCGCTGACCATGGAAGGCACTTACGCAGTGGACGGGGATAGCCTGAAGGTGACCATGAAGGGCCCCGGCGGCAAGGACCATTCGGAGACGTCGAAAATTACGAAACTGACCGACAAGGAAATGGCCTTCGAGGAGAAACAGGGCGACAAGACGGAGATCACGGAATTCAAGAAGAAGTAGGGCGAATTCGTGTGTCTTCGAGGAGTGCCGCAGCCGTTCAGCGAATTTGGACGGCTGTGGCACGGGCGCTGTCCTCAGCGAATGGGTGCGGACTCCGCAATTGCATCTGGTCGTGATAGGGAGGTACAATGTCTAATATGGGAAAGCTTTTCAGCGGACTCGTTCTTGCCGTGTTCGTCATGAGCCTGTCCGGGTGTTCTAATTCTCCGTCAACGAAACGCGATCAGACGGAGCCTATAAAAGTCGATCCACCCAAACCCGCTTCCTGACCAGATGACGTCCGACCTGGCCCGTTCTCAAAATCTGAGGAGTCCGTGAGATGGCGAAGGCTGCATTGTCGCTGCTGACTCTGGCGTGGCTTCTCCCCAGCGCTTTTCTGAGCGCCGACGAGAAAAAACCCGCCCCGGCGCAGGGCGTTACTCTCAGGGGTCTCGGAGCGATCGCGGAAGTGCTGGCCAATGGGGCACTCAACGAGCGCACGTTCTTCGCTCGAATGGCGCTGTTGGAAGCGCTGAAAGAGCGCACATACTCAAACGAGGTGAAGAGCGAAGTACGCCCGGAGCAACTTCAGACCAAGAACGCGCTTCGTGTCTCCGAGCAGAAGGCGGTCTTCAAAGTGGAACCGACCAAAAAGAATTGGAGAGGCAACGTCACGGTCAGTCTCAACATTCCGTACATGATCCATTACGAAGTTGACTTGAATGAAATCCGCCTGGAAGATGTGCGCTGGGATGCAAAGAACCGGCGCTTGCATGTTCGCATGCCGGGAGTCGCAGTCGGACCCATCGAGTACCTCCCGCATGATCCCGACGTGAAGAAAGAGGTCACCTATTCACATGCTAGGTTCAAGATCATCGATTCCGAAATCGAGGAGATTTTGGCCGATGCAGCACAGAAAGATGGTGTTGTACTTGCGCGCGAGTGGGCGGTGAAAAATCTGCGCAAGGATCCGTACATCCAGAAGTTCGCTCAGGACGCGGTCCGGAAAAACATCGGCCTCATTTTGAAAGCGTTCGCACCGGACGCCGAAGTGTATCTGGACGTGGAGTGAATGAAATCGGCGACATTCCGTTGTATTTGCCCGCAGCGCCGGTTACGCCCACATTACTCCGTCGCGTCGAGCATACCGAAGCGAAAAATCGTAGCGCTCTCTCTGGGTCGGCGCCGACGTGGACGCACGGCGCAGCCACGCGAGCGGCTTGGTGATTGAGACGTTCGTGACCGGGAAGCGGCTGGTGCTGCGGACGGAGCGCAGTGAAAAATGAGGTCCGTGTTGTCTGCGATAACTCCCAGGTCATGGATTCGCAAGCCCTCAACTTTCGTCGCCAGCCGCCTGTTCGATCAGCGATGCGGCGGGTAGGGGCCGCTCCAGGCTCATGAGGGTGTGCGTGGAGATCTTCGCCGCAAGTTGCTTGAGAATGTCTTCAAGTTCGACATTCGCCTCACCCTGAAGGCCCAAGCATTTTGCGATCCCCTTACTGTCCGTACTAAGACGTTCCCCCAGCTGAAGTCGAAAATCGTCTGCCGCATTTCCTTCGAGCGCGTAGGAGTGGAAGTGCATCGGATCGCCGAGCCGTGCCGTTTCCAGGTGGTCAAAGGTGAACATTCTTTTCATGTAGGCGAGGAGATAATCCTGAGCAACGAGAACGAGGTGCCTGCTCACATGCTCAAAAGTCTGGACCTTGTGGTGTAGTTGGACGAGGATGGTCTTCGCCGTCATCTTCCAATTCAGTCCGAACGACTTTTTCGAGATCCGGTCAGCTTTCTTGACGGACACGCCGTGGTGATAGGCGAACCGCTGCCGCTCGGGCCAAACGGTGCCGGTCGTGTCGAGAGTCTGCAACTCGATACCCACGAAATCGATGGCTTTGCCGCTCCGGACCGAGACGAGGCAGTAGTCGATACTGCCGCCGGGCACGGTCAACTCGGGGACAATGTGCAACTCGTTTCCCGGCTCGTGTAGCGTGAGCAGGTGGATGCAGTCGGTAAAGATCTGCCGACGTTCGAGGAGGCGGAACGGGCAGATCATTACTTGCATTCGATGCTTGCCTGCCGCGACTGTACAAGAGCCGATCGTCAACTCCGGTTCGCTCTTCCTGTTCTTCAAACATTTTCTTTCCAAGAAAGGACACTGCTGAGCCGCGAGGATGGTCGGCCAGTCGGCTTCCGCGTCGGTAGAGGTGCCGTACAATTCGACGATTTTGCTCATAGTAGTAGTCTGCACCGCTCGCGCGCCGCGTTGATATACTCCTCGGACACCTCGATCCCGACGGACTTCCTGGCGAGTCGAAACGCAACATAGTTCGTCGTCCCCGTGCCGCTGAATGGGTCGAGAACGATGCCGCCTTCGGGGCACGTGGTCGAGATCGGTATCTTGCACAGGTCTTCCGGGTAGGCCGCGAAGTGCCCTGTCCGCTTCTGGGTGTCTTCGGGCAAGATGTCCCAGACGTCGCTCAACTTGCTGCCGTTCGGATGGTATTTAAGAAAATAGTAGCCCTTCTCCTGAAGTTCTCGCGCCCGCCCCGACACTCTCTCCGAGTCCGAGTGCGTCGTCCGCTGCTGTCCCCGAATGATCATGCGGAAGTCCGAGAGGCGCCCTTCCCGAACGTCGAGCAGGACGGCGTCCAGGGCCGCCAGCGCGTTCTTCTTCTCGTCCGCGCTCAACGCGGTCGAAAGCTCGATTTGGCGCCGATACCGGATACCGCTAACCCCGGTCGCCGAGACCACGGCACCGTTGACTACTTTGCTGGAACCGGGCGACTTGCGCACCGCGTCCACATCGTAGAAATAGCCGTGCGGCGACTTGACGAAATGGAAGATCATCTCGTGTATGTTGCGGAGCTTATCCTTCGCGTTGTCAGGGCCGCCTTTAACCTTGTTCCACACGATGCTGTTCCTGAGGGTCCAGCCTTGCTGATCGGTCAGAGCGAGTGCCACGCGCCAGGGGAGGCCGAGCAGGTTCTTCTTGAAGTAGGCATCGCCGAGGTTCAGCCAGAACGAGCCTGTCCCTTTGAGCACCCGCTTGACCTTGCCGAAGATGGCGATCAGGCTGGCGACATAAGCTCCGTAGTGTTCCTCAAGCCCGATACCTCCTCCCGAATAACTCCGCTGGCCCCAATAGGGCGGACTGGTCATGCAACAGTCAAACGATTCGTCGGGCAAAGCGTCCAGCACCGTCGAAGAGTCCCCATGAAGGAAGAGCGGGTGGTAGCCCGGCCGCGCCCGAAACTCATCGAAAGCCGCACAAATTGGCCCTGAGCCAGTCACCTGTCGTTCGGTTAGCATGTCAGGATGCATCCGTTTCGTCTCAACCATCCGGAGCTCAATTTCCATTCTCCTTTAGCCTACCGGCGTGGTTCTCCTAACGCCAGCGTTGAAGGCGGTCTTTCCGCGATTCGCTCTCATCCTGTCGAATCCTCTACAATAATGCACTTCCCGGAGTCACAGCCACGAAGTACCAACATGGACCTCCCCGCCGCCCGCGCCTGTTTTCCCGGCACGCGCGACCGCGCTTTCCTCGACGCCGCCAGCGTCGGCCTGATGCCGACCCAGGCTGAGGACGCGCTCAAGCAACTGGCCCATGACCTCGTTCACGTCCCCGCGCGCGAATCCGGGGCGCATCACCTGGCCATCGCGCAGAGCGCGGGGGCGGCTCGACGTGAGGTCGCCCGCCTTATCGGCGCTCGTGCCGGCGACGTGGCCCTGGTCGAAAGCACGACGCATGGGTTGGAGCTGTTGGCGGCCGCCATTCCGCTGCGGCGCGGCGACAAGGTACTCGTCGGCGAGACGGAGTATCTCGGCCTGGCGGTGCCGTGGCTGCCGAAGCGCGAGACGGATGGCATCGTCGTCGAGGTCGTGCCGGCGCGCGGCGGCCGGCTGCTGGTCGAGGAGTACGCAAAGGCCATCGACGCGAACACCCGGCTCGTCCTGCTCAGCAGCGTGCAGTGGAACAACGGCTTTCGCTGCGACCTCGCCGCCTTCAGCGAGTTGGCGCGCGCCCGCGGCGTCTTGCTGCTCGTCGATAGTATTCAGCAGCTCGGCGCCATCGGCTTCGACGTGAACAAGACGCCGGTCGATTTCGTCGTCAACGGCGGGCACAAGTGGTTGAACGCGCCAGCGGGACGCGGCTTTCTCTACATCAACCCGAACGTCCTCGACCGGCTGCGGCCGCCGCCGCGCGGCTACCTCAACATCGAGACGCCGGCCGAAGGCTGGGGAGCGTACTTCGCCACGCCGACCATTCCCGCCGTGCGCGACTACACCTTCGTCCACGGCGCTCGCGCCTTCGAGGTCGGCGGCTTCAGCAACTGTGCCGGCAACACCGTCCTCGCCGCTTCGGTCGGGCTGCTCAACGAAGTCGGTGCCGACGCCATCGAGAGGCACGTCGTCCGGTTGACCGACCAGCTCATCGACGGTCTACGGCGGGCCGGGGCGGCGGTCGTGACGCATCCGGAGCGCGAGTGCCGTTCGGGAATCGTCACCTTCACGCTGGGAGACGGGGCGGAGCGCGATCGCGTGTTCCTGCACCGGCTCTGGGACCAGCGCATCTTGCTGTCGCAGCGCTACACCGCCGGCGTCGGCGGGTTGCGGGCGTCGGTCCACCTGTTCAATAACGACGACGACGTGAATCGACTGGCGGCGGCCGTCGCGGCGCGGTAATATCCAAAACTTGCTTCCTCCGAGCCGCCCGTGCGGTTAGGATGACGCAGGCAACGAGAACCGAACAGAGATCGGCGACCTCCCCGCCGCGGAACAATCAACCATGAACTTCCAAGTCGATGTGACGTCCACCATCCCCACTGCTCCGATGGAACCGCCGCTCGCCACACCGGTGGCGGCGGACGTTCCCGACCTGCTCCGCCAGCTGCTCGACGTGCAGCGCGAACAACTCGCTTATCAACGGGCCGCCGCCGCCGCTCACGACATGACGACGCGCTGGCGGTCGTTCCTGACGCGCTGGGAGGACGAGTTCCCCGAACTCGGCGACGGCTGCAAGAAGTCGCTGCCGCACCTGGAACGCTGCTACGCCCGCATGATCGGCGAGTTGAACGAAAAGCTGGACGACGACGAAGGGGTGGACAACGACTTCGCGCTGCAAGAGTTTCTCGACCGCTACGGCATGCGCCTGGCACAGCTCGGAACAATCCTCAACCTCGTCGGCCCACTCGCCGAGGCGGGAGCGCAGAACGAGGCGAACAACTGATCACGGCACCGCCTTCCACTCCAGCCCGATCAGCCGCTCTTTCTCGCGCCGCGCCAGCACTTCCCAGGGCGTGCCGGCGTATTCCTTGATGATGTAATCCAGGGTCAGTCGCGCGCTCTTGTTCAGCCGCCGTCCGGTCGCGTCGCCCGACACGGCTGCCCGCGACTCCAGCACCCAGCCGCCGTGCATCGTCGGGTCGCGCTCCGGCAACTCCTTGCGCATCTGGCCCAGGGCGGATTGATACTCGTAGAGAAAGACGATCTGCATCTCCAGGCGTGCTTTCGTGAAGTCGTAGTTCGCCTGCCAACGCTTTGTCTCGCGGCCGCGCTTGGCGCCGGCTTCCTGCAATTCGTCGTACACGTCGGTCAGCACGCCCATCGCCTTGGCGACCTCGCGCTGCCGCAACTCCAGGGAAGCCTTGAGCGGGTTCTCGTTCGCCGGCGCGCGCACGCCTTCCCTGAGGATCGTCAGGCCGAGTCCGGCGGCCTGGCGGAGTTGTTGCACTTCGGCGAGAAAATCGGCCGGACCGCCGCCCGCTTCGGCCGCGACGGCCCACACCGCCGCCCGGCTCTTGCGCACCGCCTTCCGCACGTCGCTGTCGGCGCCCCCTTTCGCGAATTCCTTGAGTCGCTCCGGCGCGAACGCCGGGGCC
>JBBQPD010000145.1:0-9842 GCA_038331535.1 Gemmatales bacterium
ATCCGATCGGCGATTGTTCCAGCGATCTGGCGGAACTCATCCGTGACTTGGGGGTGAGTGAGGCTGCCGCAGTAGCATCGGCTAGCACAACGCGGCCGCTGGTCTGCAACGCGTCCGCATCGATCGAAAGCGTGGACAAGGGGCCGGGACCCTGGCCACCGGTCGCCAACAGGGTCGCCTCGGCCAAACCGTAACAGGGCAGGACGGCGCGCGCCCGGAAGCCGTGCGGCGCGAACGCCTCGACGAAGCGCTCCAGCGTGGCGTCGCGCACCGGCTCGGCGCCGTTGAACGCCACGTCCCAGGTGGACAGGTCCAGTTCGGCCCGCTCTTCTGGCGTGCTGCGCTGCACGCAGAGTTCGTAGGCAAAGTTCGGCCCGCCGCTGATGGTGCCGCGATAGCGCGTAATCGCTCGGAGCCAGCGCAGCGGCTTCTGCAAGAAAGCGCTCGGCGAGAAGAGCAACACCGGGAAGCCGACGAAGAGTGGCTGTAACAGGCCGCCGATCAGGCCCATGTCGTGATGAGGAGGAAGCCAGATCACTCCGCGACTGTGCGAGCCGGAAGCGAAGACCTCCTGGATGTGGGCAAGGTTGTCCAGCAGATTGGCGTGCGTGACGATGACGCCGCGCGGCTCGCGGGTCGAGCCGGAGGTGTACTGTAAGAAAGCCGGCGTCGCCGGTTCGACGCGCGGCGGTTGCCAGCCGTCGGCGTCGCCGCACTCGGCCCCATCGATGGCGAGGTAGGTCAGGCCGTCCGCCTCGGAGTCGAGCCGTTCCCGCAAGGAGGGTAAATCGTGCGGAGTGGTCAGCACAAAACGAGGGCGCGCGTCGGCCAACAAGGCGCGCAAGCGTGTGTGCCCGCGCTTCAGCCGCGGCAGAGGCGACGGCACGGCGACCACGCCGGCATACAGGCAACCGAAGAAACCCGCCAGGAAGTCGAGACCGGGAGCGAACAGCACCAGGGCGCGCTCGCCGACGCAGTCGTGACCTTGCAGCTGGGCAGCGATGGCCCGCGCGCGCCGATCCAACTCGGTCCAGGTACAGGATTGCTCGTCCGCTTCGCCGTCGCGCAGAAAGACGTACTCCGGCTCGGCCGTGGGGGCGGCAGAGCGCATCCGGAGTAGTTCGACGAGGTTGGCGACACTGGCGCTGGTGGAATCAACGGAACAGTTCGGCATGCGACTTCCTCGCATCCACGCCGCTTGGCATCCCAGGTTTCATCCATGAGGAGGGGCAAAGCCGGACAGGACAATAAAGGCGGGGGGTAATCCTGAGCGTTTCGGATGCTCAGCAAGGCACCGGCAACTAGCCTGCCGGCGCTGTATTCCACAAAAAAGAAAAGGACCGGTGGTGACGGCCCTTCTCAGCTTGACGATAGCACGCAGATTGCCCAGAGTTCCATCCCTCTTTTATAAGAGATGAACGACAAGTGGCTAGGGGCGGCATCAGGGTCCGCACGACCTGACCAATCGGACAGGGGCGGGTGGATCAAGCAGAGGTTCCCAGGCCGTCGGCCTGGGCTGAGGGAAGCGGCCCTTCAGGCCGCAGGTCGGCGGTTCTACGGCGAGTACACGTTCGCCTACTGCGGGAGGTACACCCCATCTATTTTTCCCATGCTCCTGCGCTATTCAAGGCCGAGGCGCCTTGCCATAATCACTGGAGGCGAGCACTCGCTGGCTGGTTGCTGAAAGGTCGGTACGAGGGTGGGAGGGAGTATTCATGGGTTTCTTCAGTCGCTTTTTCGGCCGCCGCGACGATGCATCCGAGGATTTTCCGCCCGAGGATTTGCCGGTCATCTCTTCCGGGGATGTCGGTGGGATGGGCGACCTGATGCTGCGCATCACCAAGTCTCAGATGGGCAAGGATCGATCCTTTCAGATGGTCGCCCGGGCGACCTATCAAGGTGAGCCTGTCGGGTTCGCATTCGAACTCGGGCCTTCCTGGAGAGGGGACTTCGGCAAGTCCATGGGTAAGACCCTCAAGGGCGTCCTGGGAGGGGAACTCGGCGACCTGTTCGCCGGGGCGCTGGGTCAGTTGTCCCTCAACCAGGGCTCGGTCACGTTCCGCTCCCTCGGACTGGAAAGCGACAATTTTATCGCCGCGCTCTCGCATGTGTACAGAACCACACCGCCCGGCAATACGATGAAACAATCGGTCGCGTTCGCGGCCATTTCCATGCATGGTGATCCGGCGCAGCCGGAAGCCGGACCGGTGATGATGAAGTTGTTCTTCGGGGACGGGGAGGAGTCTGTGGAGGTCTACGCCAACTTCAATCTCCGCCTCAATACGTTGGAGCTCCGGGAGAAGGACACCGGTTACCGTGCAGCACTGTTGCGGGCATTGACGAAGGCGGGGAGATGAAGGGACGTACCCATCGTCTGATCGCAACCTCTTCGCCTTCACCGGTCAGACGAATTTCGGCGGCGCTCACCTCGGAGCGGCTCCTCTACTCAAATCAACTTCTGCGAACCCGCCTCTTCCAGACCCGAGGAGAGCGGCGGTCGTGGAAGATTCCGATCGCTTCGACTCGGTCCGCTCGCACCCGGTAGAATATCCCGTAGGAAAACCGCCGGACCTGCGCACGCCGCGGTAGGAGACGAATGGCAGAACATTCAGCCACGTCCGAACGCCCCAAAGGGCGACGTAGGGCGTGGCAGGTACAGACGAATCATCGTGTCACACCAGCACATTGTTCGGCCTGGGCTGCTGGCGTTCAGATGCGCGTGCCTCGGAGCAGCGCACCGAAATACCGAGCAACTTCACGCTCCAAGTTCTTGACGCGGTGAAATTCGCATGCCTTCAGCCACGCGCCGCCGCCATCGACGAGGTAGCAAAGTTGGCTGCCCGAGTATGTCTCCAAAAATGGGATAGCAGCCGCCGGATCGATCTTCCCGTCTGGCTGGACCCACATACCTGTCTCGGAAATTGGAACGAGTTCATTCCCACAGTGCAGGCCGCCCGCTTCGTCGAATCCGTTCTCTTGGAACGAGCCGATTACGCCGTAGATTTGACGAAGAAAAGTCGGCATATCGGCTCGCAGTCGGCTCCTCCGGGGCAGGCTGATGGCAGGTTCTCCTTGCCAGCGGAATCGGAAATACGGTCGGTACGCTTCCTCCCCTGTGGCATGAAACTGCAATTCATAACCGTTCTCAGCGCAACCTTGCAACACCTTGCGGAGCCACTTGGGCGAGTCGGTGCCTGCTAACGTGGCAAAGAACTCTGGGCCGGCGCGGATAGCCTGTACATCCTGCTTGGTCAGCACACTGCGGAGGTCGTCCGGAAGAACGTCAACGTCGGGATCATAGATCGTCACAGTTCGCAAAATGTGCAGGCGTAATTCTCCCGTTCTCTCGTCGAACGACCATGCTCAGCCGCAGCCTCACGCGGGAGTAAAAGTCATGACTCGATGCGCCGCCCTTCGCGTGGGCTGTCTGCTACACCACCTGGTTCGGCCGTGCTTAATACCCTCCATTGTAGTACGTACCCGTGCAGGCCCCCTGGCGAATGAACACACAGCAGGAAGTACACCACGGGTAATGCCATACCTCTTCGCCATCCGGGCGGCGCTCGACGTGGGATGGGTGCCCGAGGACTTTGAGGATAACACCCTTTGACTTGCCCTCGACGGACTGGAGCCGTGTCAGATCGGCAGCGTTCGGCCAATGGTCAAGTTGCCGCGCTCGGTTCGGGTCGGGCTGCGCTTCGAGTACGGTCTGTGCGTTTGGTTGCCGAAGACCGGAGGAATCCCCGAACCCGGCAAACACGAGAAGGAGCAATGTGGCAAGGATCGCTTTGGTCATTGCAGGATCTCCGACGGGGGATGCAACCAGTTCAGGTAGCCGGGTCATGCGTGTATGCCGAACTCACATTCAGAAACTGGCCAGAACGGATAGTAATTCCCGATCGATCCGCAACGGACCGGTCCGTCGCCCAGCATCGTCCGCCGCGCGACCTTTAGACCTCTATCGAGTCCGATGACTCGCAAGGCTTACCTGCGCGCTATTTCGGCCTCGCGAGATGGCATGCCACGCGAAAGCCGACGTTGTCCGCCTTGAGGTCCGGAGCGCCGGGGTCGTGCGCGACGGCCGTGCAGTGGAACGCCCCCGACCTCCAGGAGCCGCCGCGCATCACCGGATCGCGGGCCTCGCCGGTGGCTTCGTCCCCACGCCGGTCCTCGCACCACTCCCAGACGTTACCCAACATGTCGTACAGTCCGAAGGCGTTCGGCTTCAACTTCCCCACCGTCTGCCGGCCACGGCCCTTGCTCTCCGTCTTGGGGTTGGGTGTGTAGGTGACGTTGAACCAGGAATGGTCGGCCTGGTCCTTGTCCGTGTCGCCGAAGTAGCGGCTGGTGGTCGTGCCGGCCCGCGCCGCCCACTCCCACTGCGCCTCGGTCGGCAGAGCGTAGACGCGGCCCGCCGCCTTCTCCTCGGGTCGCTCGGTCAGCCACGCGCAAAAGGCTCGGGCGTCATGCCAGCTCACCATCGCCGCCGGCCGGTCGTCAGCGTTGAACTCCTCATCGGCGCCCTCGACCTTGTGGCCGGCCTTGAAGCGGCGGTACTGCCCGAGCGTGACCTCGGTGACACCGAGATAGAACGGTTTGGCCAGAGTGACGCGGCGCGTACTGCCGTTTGGCCCCATCTCGAAGCGCCCGCCGGGAACGAGGACCAGTTTCATACCCAAGGTGTTGGTGACCTGGACGTCGATTCCAAAGGCGCGGCTCCACTCCTCCTGCAACGCCCTGGCCTTTTCGGCATCGAACGGCAAGCGTGGCAACGCTGGCACCTTCGGAGTGGGATGGTCTGCCGCCTGGCAAAGGGCAGTGCGCCCCACGAACCAAGTCAGATACAGCATGACTTCCCACATGTTCATCCCCAACAGCATGATCGGGTACCCGCAGGAAAACAAATTGATCCAAAACCTTGCTGAATTTGAAGGCAGATCCGACTCGGCGAGCCGGACAGCGTGTCCGCTGATTCCCTTGAAGGACGTAAATACCCAATTCATCCGTCAACGGCCAAGCACACCCGCAGCGATCGATGTTCTATCTCTACTTCATTTCAACAACAGCGGCTGGGGCCTCTGGACGCGTCCGGGCGGCCGCACTCCCGGCCCTTGCTTCGCTACTCCGAGGTCGACATCCATCTTCGTGACATACTCTTGCAGACGTTTCACAACATCAGGATTCATTGCGGCAACGTCGGTTTTCTCGGCGAGGTCGGTGTCCAGGTTGTAGAGCTTTGGCGTGAAGGGCTGCTTGTCTGGTTCCTTCGGCGTGCCGATGTTTTCGCTCTGCGGCGCGATGGCGAGTTTCCACGGACCGGAACGCACGGCTTCGAGCCGGTTGCCGCTGAAGTAATAGTGGGCCTCACGCGGCGACTCCTTCGTCTTGCCAAGCAGAAGGCCCGACAGGTCCGCGCCGTCGATTTTCCGGTCCGAGGGAACGGTCCCGCCAGCGAGTTTGACGAATGTCGGCAACAGATCAATGTTCCCTGCCACCGCGTCCGACGCTCCACCGGCAGGAACGTGGCCGGGCCACCAGGCGAGTGTCGGTTCGCGCATGCCTCCCTCGAAGGTGCCCCCCTTGCCGCCGCGCAACCCTCCGGCCTCGCCGCCGTTCTTGCCCTGCGTCAGCCACGGGCCGTTGTCGCTCGTGAAGATCACCAGCGTCTTTTCGTCCAGTTTCAACTCGCGCAGGGTGTCTAGGATGCGGCCGGTGCTGGCGTCCGCCTCTTCGACCCAGTCGCCGTAGGTGCCGTTGGAAGATTTGCCACGATGCTCCTTGCCGGGGTGCAGCGGTACGTGTACGGCGGTATGGGGCAGGTAGAGGAAGAACGGCTCGTCCTTGTGTGCGCGGATGAACTTCACCGCCTCGTCGGTGTACCGTTCGGTGAGACGATCCTGGTCGGCGGGCTTGAGCGTTTCGATCACCCTCTCCTCGCGGACCAACGGCAACGGAGGATGTCGCTTTCCTGGAGGCGCGTCGGGCGCCCCGTCCCACTCCCCGCCCATGTCGTTGGAATAGGGCAGGCCGAGGTAATGGTCGAAGCCGCGCCGTGTAGGCAGAAACTCCGGCTGATCGCCCACGTGCCATTTACCGATGGCCATCGTTGCGTAACCCTGCTTCTTGAGCAGCGCCGCGATAGTGTGTTCTTCCGCGCTGAGGCCGATCGGCGCGGCCGGGAAGATGACCGCCGGCAGCGAGACGCGCTTGGCGTAACAGCCGGTGAGGACCTGCGCCCGTGACGGCGTGCAGACGGGCGCGGCGTAGAACGACGTGAGCTTCATGCCTTCTTTGGCCATGCGGTCGAGGTGCGGCGTGCGGTTCTTCGTCTTCGGATTAAAGGACGCGATGTCGCCGTAGCCCATGTCGTCCATGAGGATGAGGATGAAGTTCGGCCGGGGCGGCGTGTCAGCGGCCTGTGCGCCGGACGCCAAGACGGTGAGGCAGGCGAAGGCATAACAGTGTTTCATGGCATGGTGGCTCCGTCGGGGTTTCGATTCTTTCCTCTCCACCACAAACTCAGGTCGCACGTCCACTTGCCGAACGCGGCCCCGTTGTGGCCCTACCTACCGCAGGAAGCGACCGCCGTTGACGTCGAGTAATGCTCCCGTGAGAAATGAAGCGGCGTCGCCGGCCAGAAAGAGGACGGCCTGCGCCACCTCCTCGGCCAGGCCGTTGCGGCCCAACGGCGTTTGACGGCGATACTCTTCCATGCGCTCGGGCGTACTAAACATCTCATGATGGCGCGTCTCGATGACGCCCGGCATAAGGGCGTTGACCCGCACCGCAGGGGCCAACTCGCGGGCAAGTGTCCGCGTCAGCACCTGGAGAGCCCCCTTGGCCGCAGCATACGGCCCGGCACCATTGGCGCCGCCCGTCTGCACAGACAGGGTCAGGTTGTTGATGACGCTGCCATGGCCGGACGACCGCAGAGCCGGGATGGCGCGCCGCGTGACGAAGAAGGCAGCGGTCACGTTGAGGTCGAAGGCGCGGCGCCACAGTTCGGTCGGGCAGTCCTCAATGCGCGAGCGCGTCAGCGGTGAGCCGGCGTTGTTGAACAGGACGTCGAGCCGGCCCGCCTCGCCGAGAAGCCGATCGACGACGCCGTTGGCCTGGCCTTCGTCGGTCAGGTCGCCCCGAAGAAGGATGGCCGTGCCGCGGCCCTGGCGCACCATCTCGACTGTCTCTGTGGCCTCGGCCGCGCTCGTGTGGTAATGGACTCCGACAACAGCGCCGGCGCGAGCAAGAGCGAGGACAACGGCTCGGCCGATGCCGGCTGCGCCGCCGGTGACCAGGGCGACGCGGCCCGTAAGGTCGCTGGCGCAGTTGGGTAGAAGTGACATGATGGAGTCCGTTGCAGACAGTCTTCAGGAGCCTCGTCGGCACGGCAGGTAACGACCAGAACTACCTGTCGAGGCTGCCTTCGCCATTCTCATCGGGGTCGTCGGCCGTTATCGTAACACGCTTGGGTGTTACTGCAATCACCGTGACGAGAACGGGGAAGACGAAATCGCCACCGACACCTTTCATCCAGATCTTGACCACCTCGATCGGGTTCTTGCGATGAGGGCAAAGGATGTGCATCCGGAATTCTCGTGGAGGAGCGGCGCCATGTCGCCATTGTCCGCCGTCTGCAATCGATCGCAACAAAAATCGCCGCGCTCACACGGCCCCCCGCTCGGGAGTCCCAGGGAGTCACTTTTCGGGCGTGAGGTTCTCCGGCTTCTCTAGTTCCGTACCCGACAGCAGTACCCGATAGCCCTCCGGGACGCTGACCCTGCGGACGGCCTCGCGGCACCTTCTCTGCGCCGCCTCCACGGTCGCGCCCTGGATGATGTCTCCGCTAAGGAGCACCGTTCGTCGGAGGTTGTAATGGCTGATCCGTTGCCTCGCCGCGACCGCGCCGAACCTCATCAATTCCGGCAACGGGATCATCCGGCCGTCGGCGCTCCGGACCTTGGTTTCCTTCAAGACATCCGCCGGCCCGCGCCCGGCGGCGCGCATGATGAACCGCACGTCGAGAGGACAGTCGCAGGCGCCGTGTCGTCATATCCATGACGCTGACGGGTACGTTGTTCATCGACCGGGACAGTTGCTTGCGCAGCACGTGAAGAGCGGCCTCCCCTTCCCGGACACGCAGGTAAAGGCAGCAGGTGGAGGAATCCTCGGCCGCCGCCAACAACCGTTCTACCCCGTCGATTGTGGACATGATGTGTTCGGCCCGTCCAGCGTTTCGAGGGACAATTGTTCCGTCTTCGGATCGCTCCTGTCCTCACGGATCGGCTCGACCTTCTCACGGCAAAGAGCAATTGCTGCCCTGGGATCCTGCCGCAGGCGAGTCAGGGCGGGGAATGCCTTTGCTGAGTCCGGTGCGGCCAGGATCTCCCACAGTTCGGCGGTCTATTCGGGGGACAGTTTTACCGCCTCGACGGACTGGCCGGCAAGCCCCCAAAACAGGATGGTCCCGTCGCTACCTCCCGTCGCCAGAAGCTGACTGCCGGCGGAGAAGGCCCGGGCGCCGATGCGTTGGCCGGAAGGAATCACCTGGCGCACCGAACTGGACGCCGTTTCCCAAATCGTACTTGTTTAGCGCCCTGCTTCCGGGGCAGGCGTGAACAACGAGGTGAAACCGTGGCAATGGGTGTCGCGGACGTAGTCGAACGCCGACACGACTTGTTGGCGGCATGTCTGCAGTACGCTCGACACAATGACCTGCGCCTCGGCACCGGCCTCGGTCCGGTTGCCACTCCACACCTTGCGATTGAATACTGCCGGACGCAGTGCCTGGTCGGCGCGATAGTTCGTCGCCGAGATGGACGGGTCGGTCAGAAATTGCAACCCGTGTTCGGCATGCACCCACAGGTGCCGGGCCAACGTTTCGTTGGCCTCGTTCGTGCGCGGCCGCTCGGTCAGTGCTTGCAGGCCATCAGGTACCAAGCATAGTCCCCCGGCCACTTCGTTGTGTTACAATCCATCGATGACCAAACCGCCCGCAACGAGGAGGACTCGTCGATGACCACCGGACAAGCGACCCTGCCGAGGCCCGTCTCCAAACGCCGCCTTGAAGTCACACCCGTTTACTATCACGTTCTTTCCAGCCCTATCGGCGAGCTACTGCTCACCTCCGATGGCGCCGCCCTGACCGGCGTTTACATGGAGCCGCATGAGATCGGCGACAGCTGGCAGCGCGACGATGCCATGCTACAGCCCGCCATCGAGCAGCTGCGCGAGTACTTTGCCGGCGAACGGCGTGACTTCGACCTGGCGCTGAAATTCCACAGCACCGACTTCCAGCAGCGCGTGTGGGAAGCCCTCCGCGCCATTCCCTTCGGCACCACGATCAGCTACGGCGAGCTAGCCCGGCGCGTCGGCCAGCCGTCGGCTTCGCGGGCCGTTGGCGCCGCCAACGGCCGCAATCCCATCTCGATCGTTGTTCCCTGCCACCGTGTCATCGGCGCCGACGGCACGTTGACTGGCTATGGCGGCGGCCTGGAGCGCAAGAGTTGGCTGCTGCGGCACGAGACCGCCGACCTTGTGCTGTAGTCCCCCAACCTCGCCTTGTCTTTTACCTCACTCCCGATTAGGGTACGCACCGTCGCGGCAACCGCCTTCGCCAGGATGGCGAGGGCGGCACGCCGGCCCGTGGATGATTGACCGGTAAACCCGTCTCTCCCGCCCGATCCCTCCGTGCCCCGGTCACTCAACCCCCATTCCCCCCATCGCCCGGGTTCCGTGCAAGGACGCACCATGCCCCGAATCGGACTCTCGTTTCTTGTCTGCGCCGGCACGTTGTTCGGCGCCCTCCCGCTCCTGCCCGCCGCGCCCGAAGACGAAGCGGGGCG
>JBBQPD010000146.1:0-9818 GCA_038331535.1 Gemmatales bacterium
TACGAGCCGCGACCGTCAGGGAGCGTTCCCCGCGCTCCCTAACGGTCGCGGCTCGTTCACCATCCGTGTCACAGAAACTGCGTACAGAACGGACGCAACACCGCCTCGGGATACAGGCAGAACGAATAGTCGCGCCGCCGAAGCACCGCGTTCGCCGCCAGTTGCCGCTCGATCGGAATCAGTTGTCCGCGCAACTCCGCCTCACGTCCATCGGTCGCCAATCGTAACCGCTCCGTCACGTCGCGCAGCGCGCCGAAGCGTTCGCGCCGACGAGGTTTTTCCCGTGGCTCCTCCGCGATCAGCGTCTTCTTCTTTTCAATCAACGCGCGAATCTCGTCGTCCGGTTCGAGGTGCCGCTGTGGGTTCCAGTGCAGGTCGCGCAGCTCGTGGGCCAGGCGCTGGCGCTCCTCGGGCGCGACGGCGAACGACGGCAACGGCAGTAAACGCGTAGCCGACAGGATCAGAAAGCCGGGCGGCTCGATGCCGTAGAAGCGCCGCAGAATGCTGTCGGCCAGCTCATCGTACTTGCCGCCGCCGATGCCGTGAATGAACAGGTCGGCGAGAAACAGGCGGGCGAACAGCGTCGTCGTCAGCGCCCGCGTTCGCACCTTGAAGCCCTGCGCCTCCAGTCCCGGCCATTCCCGCGCCAACCGCGTGCAGTCGCGCGGCAGACTCGGCAAGGCATCCGTGCCGCAACGCAGCTCGACGCGCTCGCCGACGTATCGGGCGAACAGCCGGCCGCGCCGCGCCTGGCCGGCGCGCCAGCCCCAGAACGGCGCCTCCAGCCAATCGCCATCGGCCGCCAGGTCGGGCACCGGATGATTGCGGCTCTTGATACGATTCGCCCGGCGGTACGCATGAACGCACTCGTTGTACGCGGCCTGAAAACGCGGCAGATCGCACAGCAGCTGAGCGGCGAAGCGGGCGAACGATTCGGTTCGGCACAGCGCGCGGAGCGGCACTTCGAGGTTGTGACAACCCCAGCGCCGTTCCAGGCTGCGGCGTGCGGCGGCGAAGCACTCGCCGAGCAGCAGCGTTCGCTCCGCCTGGCGGCGCACCTCCGGCCAGAAGGTCGTGAGGAGCGGCTCGTAACCCCAACCTTGCAGCACCTCCCGCACGCGCTCCGGGAAGTCGGCGAACAGCGCCGCATCGTGAATCGTCCGCTCTTCCCACGGCGATTCGCGCGCGGGACGGTCAAAGGCGATGCCGGTTAGATGGGTCCAGGGTTCCGCACCGGTCGGAGTCGCCGGCGCGCGCAGAGAAGTCGATTTAACGGTGTCGTTATCGACGACGAGATTGAGCGGCGTGGCGCCGTGTCGTCGGGCCAGTCCGTTGAGCGCGAAGTGCTTGACCCAGACGCCGGGATGAAACAACTCCGGCTGATGCCCGGCAATCAGCAGCGATTCGGGCTGTATCTCGGCCGGTAGCGGTTCGCCGTTGGCGCGGAAGTAGTCGCGCGCGGCGGCGAGAGCCTGCGCTCGCGCGGCATGGCGCAGCGCCGTCCAATCCTGGCCGGCGAACCGGCGGCGATTCGTATCGAGCAGCGGCCCGATCGCGTTCAGCGGGGGGACGGCGACGATGGCCCCGTCCTGCTTGGGAGCGCGCGGCACACTCACCGGCACGCCCCCGCGAAGCCGCAACCGGAACGACACTCGGCCTCGGCGCTGTCGATGACGCGGCGGTAATACGCCAGCCGTTCGGCCGCGTCGTTCAACATGCCGCCGAAGGCCCGATTCGGATCGAGATACAGCCGCGGCACGCCCACTTCCTTGATGCGCAAGCCGGCGCGGGCGGCCTGCACCCACAGCTGCAACGGCATCCCCCAACCCGTCTCGGTGATGCGCAGCTTCGCCAGCGCCTCGCGGCGGTACGCCTTGAAGCCGCAAAACGCATCGGTCAGGTTCAGCCCGAAGCGGCGGTTCAGCTCGGCCGTGATCTCGCCGTTGATGTGCCGGCGGTCTTCCGGCGCGCTTGTATCCTGGCGAAAGTCGCGCAGATAGCGGCTGCCGGAAACGATGTCGCAATCGTGCAGGGCTTCGAGGAGCACAGGGATTCGGCTCGGTTCGTGCTGGCCGTCGCAGTCGGTCGTCACGAGCACGTCATGCGGCAGCGCCTGGGCATAGGCGAAAGCGGAGATGAGGGCGGCGCCGTAGCCCCGGTTCCGCGCGTGGCTGATGACGCGCACGTCGGGATGATGGGACAGCAACTCGGCGGTGCCGTCGGTCGAGCCGTCGTCGACGATCAGAATGTCCGTCGTGTAGCGACGCACTTCGTGAAGCACGGCCTCGACGTGACGCGCTTCGTTGTAAACGGGGATGGCGGTGAGGACGCGCATGCGCGACTCCGGAGCAGGACAGGGTGTCGGCCTCTATTGCATTCTAAGGAGGCGGTCCGCGCCGAGTCAAAAAGCGCGGCAGTGAGCGCCTCGAAGAAGTTGCGATTATGGCGCGAAGAACGGGGCGTGAGCATTCCGGAAGGCAGGGACGAAACGAGAGAACCTCGCACCAGCCCGGAGCGCCAGCGACGGGTCACACCCGTCGCTGGCGCTCCGGGCTGGTGGAAAACTTTCGCGCCGCGGTCCTAAGCGTTCCATTCAGGAGGTTTCGCACCCGCAAACCGCGACCACACTTCCCGAAACTTCGTAAAATGGATTGCGTCGAGCACCCTCCGGGGGATAAAGTCAATTAGTCTTTTCTCGATTTTTCATTATCTTCGTGAGACATGAGCATGAAATTCTGTCTCATCGTCGCCAAGGGCAAACATCAGGGCATGCCGATCCCGGTCACCATCGATCTGTTCATGATCGGGTCGAGCAACATGTGCCAGATGCGAACCAAGGTGGACGGTGTGGCCAAGCAGCACTGTGCGCTCGTCATGCGCGACAAGAAGGTCTTCATCCGCGACATGGGCAGCGAATTCTCGACCCTTGTCAACAACGAGGCCGTGCCCACCGGCCAGGAATGGCCGCTGCACGCCGGCGACCTCATCGAAGTCGGTCCGCTGGAGTTCATGATTCAGTTTACCGAGAAGGCCCTGTCGCAGCGCGACATGGAAGAATGGGCCTTGCGCTGTCTCGACCAGAGCAACGACCGCAAGCGCTCGGCCGTCGAGGAGCTGGACGAGGTTCTCAGTCAGAACACTCGCGGCTACGACAACGCGGCGTCGGCGGCGAACTCGATCCTCGACCAGATGTCGGCCAAGCGCGGCTTGGTCAAGGGCCATCTCCGCATCGGCCGCGACGGGGAGATCACGCATGTCCGCATCAACGACATGTATCTCGTCGAGGATTCGGAGTTGGCGTTCATCAAGAAAGAACTCTACGACAACCTGGACGCCCCGAACCTGAAGGTGCTGCTGGACCTGAAGAACGTCCGGCGCATGTCAAGCAAGGGGGCGGAGATCATTGCCGAGTTCGGGCGTCATTTGCGGCGTTCCGGCGGCAAGATGGCGATGTGCCGGCTACGGCCCGAACTCCGGGACACCATTCAGGAAATGCCGTCGCTGCGCGACATGCCGTCGTTCGGTGACAAGGAAACGGCCATGAAGGCGAAGTGGTAGTTACTATAGCGCACTCGCTTTGCGAGTGCGCCTCAACGCTTGGCGTTCACCCTCGTCAGATAACAACGCGATTGCGATATAGCTCGAACGCGGCTTCCCAGGCGGCGTTCGTCGTGGGCAAGCCGTCGGCCGTGACGGTGTCGTCCGGGCCGTCGGCGCTGCTGCGGACGGCGGCCTTCCAGCGACCGTCCTCGGCGAAAATGCGCAGGTAGCTTTCGGGGAGGTTCGGGCCGGCGGCCTTGAAGGCGTTCTCGCCGGCCGCCTCCAGCCTGCACTGCCGCTGTTTGAACCAGAACGGGGGAATCGGTTCCATTCGCGATCATCCTCTCCGCGCGACACCGGCGATCGTGTTCGGGTTATTCCTCGGGCCGCAGCTCGCGCACCTTGAAGTTGATGCGCGTCAGCACGGCGGTCGTTTCCTTCTCGTCTTTCGACAGGACGGCTTTGCGCAGGTTGCCGGCCTCTTTCCCCAACTCGCCGCTGAGCACGGTCAAAGCCTGCTTGCGGGCCATCGGCACTTCCTCGGCCCTGGAGAGATAGCGGGCCGTCTGCTCCAGACCGCGGGCGGCGTCTTCGAGGTCGCCCCATTTGTTGATGTAGAACGCCTCCGTGGCAACCTTGGCCTGGGCGCGCGCCCGCGTCAGTAGCTCGGCGTAGGGCCGCGGGCCGACGGCTTCGGGCAAATCCGGCGGCAGGCGATCCTGGGGAGCCTGACAGCCGACAAGAGAGAGGACAATTACTGTCGGGACGAGGAGACGACGCATGGATGCACCTCGCGAAAGGCCGCGGCCGGTTAACGACCGCTGGCATTCGGGATTTCGGCGCCAGTGCGCGGTGCGACGGCTGTCGAGCCGTCCGGGAAGGCCAGCTGGTCGCGGCCCCTGCGCAGCTGTTCGCCGACACTGAGACTCGGATCGTCCAACGGCGGCGGCGGATTTATACTCCGCCTGACCGGCCCGTTGACCGACTGACAACCCGCCAGCAGCAGGATCCCGACCTGAAGTAGTCGGCGCATCGTCTTCGCCCCTTTCCTTTTCGGCGTCATGCTCAGGCTACGTCCGTGTGGCTGCGGGAGCGAGAAGCGCGGCTCCCTGCTGCTAGTATTCTCTACCATTATAGATCGAACGAACCGGGCGGCCGCATTTCGTCGGCGTTTTCTCCGGCCCTCGCGGCATAAACCGGGCAGGTTGTAGGGGCGCCCTCTTCGGCATGACGGGATTCCTCGTCCCGTTTACGTTTCGCGGATTATCTGCGCGAAACGGGGAGCGACAAACGTCCCCCAGGCCCTCGGCCTGGGCTGACGGAAGCGGCCCTTCAGGCCGCAACACCGACGCTCCCTACTTCAGGAGGCACACGATCTCCCTCCCGCTCTTCCTCGCCAACTCGCTTATCCCGTTGACTCGCAGTCACGTTCTCGCATACAACACATATTCTCCCGACTGGCGCAAACCGGCGCAGCGCGCCGCGTTCGTATACGGATGCACCCACGGTTCCTCGGAGAGGGTCACGCCATCATGCAACGGATACTCCTCGCGATCATCAGCACCGCCTGCCTGGCGGCCCTGGTCGTCCTGATCGGCTGCTCGAAGCAGGCCGACGCCCCGCGCCAGGTGGAAGGCCTGCGCGACGAACCCCACCCCAAACAACTCCGCGACGACCCGCGGCCGCCCGTCGTCATCCCGCCCGACGCTGTCGTCCCCGTCGCCGACACGCACGGCAAGGCGGTCGATGCGCTGGTGTCGCGCCTCGTCGAGCCGACCAGCCAGGAGAAGTACGACGCCGCTCTGGGGGAAGCGCTCGACCATCTCGCCGACCGGCATTACAACCAGGCGCTCGCCGCGCTGCAAGCGGCTGAGCTGGCGCAGGATACCGAGCAGGTGCGGCGGCAGATCGCCAAGGTGAAAGACCTCATCGCCCAGCAGGAGGCCGCCGAGAAGACCGCCCGCGACGTGCAGACCGTGCTCAGCGACGGCAAGCCGGAGGAGGCCGCCGCGCTCGGCAACCAGGCGCTCGCCCAGTTCGGCGGCGGCGGCGACATCACCGATAACCTCGCCCAGCAGAAGCGCCAGGCCGACACCCTCGTCGCCGCCGCTCTGCCCAACGACGACGACCGCTTCACCCGCTTTCGCACCGAGGGCGACGATGCCCGCACCGCCAACAGCCTCCGCGCCGCCGCCCTGTCCTACGAGCAGGCGCTGCGCTACCGCGACGACGCCGACGTGCGCCGCCAGTACGCCGACGTGCAGGCGTCCCTGGCACGCTACGACGATGCGCTTCGCCGTGCCGCCAAGCTGCGCCGCGACCCCGCCGCCATCGAGGACGCCCTCGCCGCGCTCGACGAGGCGAAACAGGCGTGGGACACGCCGCAGGTCCATCAGAGCATCGACGAGTACACCTTCGCCTTGCAGCGCCGCCGCGACCGCGTCAGCGTCGCGGAGTTCGAGGTGCGCGGCGATTTCGGCTTGCCCGGCGCCGGCCGCACGGTCGCCGAAGAGATGCTGCCGCACTTCAAGCCGCGCTTCGATCTCGTCGAGCGCGAACAGGTCGGCCGCATCCTGGATGAATTGAAGCTGGAGGCGAACGACCTCGTCGTGTCGCCGGACGGGCAGCGCGAAGTCGGCCGGCTCGCTCGTATCCGCTACCTCGTGGTCGGCAGCATCACGCCGTTGAATGGCGTCACCGCCAGCGCCCGCCTCGTCAATGTCCAGACCGGCGTCGTCGAGCAAACGGCCCGCATCACGGCGCCGACGCTCGGCTTGCTGATGCCGCGGCTGCGAACGCTGTCGCAGATGTTGCAAATGACCGACGACCAGAAGCTCGCCTTCGAGCAGGCGCTGGCCGAGCAGGCGCCGCAGCAGCCGGTGGAGCAGATCAAGCCGATCGACTTCGACCGGCAGGTGTTCGCCCCGCCGCCGCCGGTGCTGGTCGAAGTGAACGCGCCGCCGCCCCCACCGATCATCACCTTTGTCGCCCGGCCGCGGAACTTCTTCGTCGGCGTGGAGATCGACTCGTTTCGGCGTATGCCGATGCTGGAGATCGACGCCCCGCCGCCCCCGCCGCCGGCCATTGAGGTTGTGCTGCGCCGCGAAGACCCGCGCCGCGGCCGGCTGCTGGCGCTGTCGGTTGAGCTGGGCGACAACCTGTTCCGCCGCGGCCAGTACCGCGAAGCGCAGCGCCACTTCTCGCTGGCCCTGAACCTGTCCAGCGGTAACGCCGACATCGCCCTGCGCGTGGACCGTTGCCGGACGCACCTGCCGCCGCCGCCGCCGCCGCCGGTCGTGGTGATCGCGCCGCCGCCCCCGCCGCCGAATCCGTTTTTCCCGCCGCATGTGGTCGTGCAGGAGCCGCCGCCGGTCGTGGTGATCGCGCCGCCGCCGTCCTTCCGGCCGCGCTTGATCGTGTTCACGTTCCAGATGGGCCAGTTGCCCGGCCTGGTGCCGCCGAACCTCGGCGACTGGGCCGCCGACCAGTTCGCCGCCTACTTCGGGCCGAGCTACGAGATCCTCGAGCGCGGCGAGGTCTGCTGGTACATGGGTCGGCTCGGCATCACCTTCCGCGACGTGGTGAATGACCCCGCCGCCCGCATCGCGCTCGCCCAGGCGATGAACGCCCGCTACTACTGCTTCGGCACCGTCATGCCGACGGCCAGCCTCGACGTGGAAGCGCACCTGATGGATGCCAACAGCGGCAACCGCACCGCCACCGGCAAGATTCACGTCCAGGATCACGAGGAAATGAAGCTGCGCATCGGCGAGCTGGCCGCCCAATTGGGCGCGCCGGGCGCCAAGGCGTCGCAGGCTCTCGCCCAGACTGGCGCCGACAGCGAAAAGGCGCTGACCGAGGCTCGCGCACTCCTCAAGGCCGGTGACGCCGCCGGTGCAAAAGCCGCCGCCGAGCGCGGACTGGCCCAGGCGCCGAACAGCGCGGCGCTCAAGACGCTCCGCGACCAGGCCGACCAGCAATTGAAGCAGGTGCAGGTCGAGCAGCAGCGCAAGGCCGCCGAGGCCAATCGCCTCAAGATCGAGGCTGACGCCAAGGCAAAGCGCGACGAGCTGGCAAAGGCCGCCGAGGCCGCGCGGCTGAAGGCCGAGGCCGACACGAAGAACCGCACCGAGGCCGCCGTCGCTGCCGAGAAGGCCCGCAAGCTCGCGGCCGCCAAGCAGCTCCAGGACTCCGGCGCCAAGGCGTTCGCCGCCGGCAAGTTCGCCGAGGCCGTGGGCGACTACAAGAGTGCCGTGGCCCTCAACCCGACGCCAGAATTGCACCAGCTTCTCGCCCAGGCCCAGGCCAAGGTCGAGGAAGCCAGCCACAAGCAGGCCGCCGACGAGGCGCTGAAGAAGGCCGCGGACGAGAAGAAAGCCGCCGCCGCCGCGCTCGCCAAGGTTGAGGAGGAGAAGCAGCGCCGCGCCGCCGAGGAGAAGGTCAAGCAGGAGGCGCGGAACAAGGAGATCGCCGGCCTGATGGAGGCCGCCCGCAAGGAGCTGGCCGCGAAGAATTACGGCAAGGCGCTGGCTTCCGCCCAGGCCGCTCAGCAGCTAAACCACACCGCCGAGGCCGACAAGCTGCTGGTCGAAATCCAGCACGAACAGACGCTCGCCGCCGCCAAGGACGATAGCGCCCGCCGCGAGGCCGAGAAGAAACAGGCCGACGAGAAGGCCAAACAGGAGAAGTACCAGCAACAAGTGAAGCTGGCGGGCGACTCGGTCCAGGCGAAGAAGTACGACGACGCCATCGCTCACTTCAAGGAGGCGCAGAAGCTCTTCAGCACCGACGTGGTGCTGACCGGGCTGAAGCAGGCCGAGGACTTGAAGGCCCGCGCCGACGCCGACGCCAACAAGGAGAAGATCGCCCGCGACGCCGAGGTCAAGCGCGGCGCCGAGGTCAAGCGTCTGCTCGGCGACGGCCAGAAGGCAGTCGCCGCCCAGAAATTCGACGACGCCCTCAAGGCGTATGCCGACGCGCTGAAGGTCAGCCCCGGCAACGTCGAGGTGCTGACCGCGCGCAGCCAGGCCGAGCGGGCGCGCGACGACTTCGCCGCGAAAAACCGGGCGAAGATCGAGGAAGAGCAGAAGCTGGCCGCGGCGAAGAAGGACCAGCACGCGGCACTGTTGCAGCAGGCGCGTACGGCCGTCGCCGGCAAGAACTACGTCCAGGCCGACAAGCTGCTCGCCGACGCGAACAGGCTGATCCCGGACCACCCGGCGGCGAAGACGTTGACGGCCGACCTGGCGCGGGCAAAGGACCAGGACGCCGTGTCCGAGAAGGTCAACACTCTAATCGCCGCGGCCCGCAAAGCAATCACGATCAAGGACTACGTCAACGCGGAGAAAGACCTCGTCGAGGCCGCTCGCCTGGCGCCGACGGCCCCTGCCGTCGCCGCGGCTCGTGCCGAGCTGGCGCGGGCGAAGTCTTCGACGACCAAGGTGCAGGAGGATTACAAGCTGGCGATGGACGCCGCGCGGGCGGCGCTCAAGAAGCTCGATTACCAGGCGGGTATCAACGCCGCCAACGCGGCCCTGGGGATCATCCCGAACGACCCCGCCGCGCTGGCGCTGCTCAAGGACGCGCAAGCCGGCAAGGCAGCCACCGACGGCGAGGCGAAGCGCAAGGCCGACTACGTCGCCGACGTGCAGGCGGCGCGCACGGCCCTTGCGGCGAAGCGTTACGACGACGCGATCAAGTCGGCGGGCGATGCGCTGAAACTCTTCCCCGGCGATCCGACGGCGACCGGTGTTCTGCGCGACGCGCAGACCGGTAAAGTCGGAACCGACGCCGACGCCAAGAAGAAAGCCGAGTACGCCGCCGACATTCAGACGGCGCGCGCGGCGTTGACCGCGAAACGTTTCGACGACGCCATCAAGTCGGCGGGCGACGCGCTGAAGCTGTTCCCCGGCGATCCGGTCGCCACTGGTATCGTGAAGGACGCTCAGGCTGGCAAGGCGGGCACCGACGCCGAGGAGAAGCGCAAGACCGACTACCTTGCCGATATCCAGGCGGCGCGCACGGCCATGACGGCGAAGCGTTACGACGACGCCATCAAGTCGGCGGGCGATGCCTTGAAGCTGTTTCCGGGCGATCCGGTCTCCGCCGGCATCCTCAAGGACGCGCAAGCCGCGAAAGCCGGGGCCGACGGCGAGAAGAAGAAAGTGGCGGACTATCAGTCAGCCGTCCAGGCGGGGCGGACGGCGCTGGCAGGAAAGAAATATGACGACGCCATTCGCGACGCGAGTGATGCGCTAAAGCTGTTTCCTGGAGATCCG
>JBBQPD010000147.1:0-9811 GCA_038331535.1 Gemmatales bacterium
TCGTTCTTCCCCTCCACCTTCATGTCTCGACCCTGATAGTAGATCAACACCAGGTCGTTAAGCCAGCCGGTTTCGCGCTCCAGGCGCCTGATCTCGTTGTTGATTTCCACCAGTTGGGCTTCGACCTTGCCCCGGTCCACATCGCCGACCAGGACGTGGTACAGGACGCAGCGCTCGAAGGGGGGCTTCTTGTAAAACTCGCCCTGGAATCCCTTCGGCCGCTCCTCCGTGTTCACGGCCAGCGCGTCCAGAACCCGGTTTTTCAGCCGCGCCGAATCCTTGACATCGACGCCGACGATCAGCACATGCAGCCGCTGATTCTTCGCCGGCGCGGCGCAGGCCAGGCCGAACTCGCGGCGGCTCAGTTCCTGCTGACCGACCGACGGCACCTCGACTTTGATGTTGTTCTCCGGGGCGATCAGCACGACCGGGACAGTAAAGGGGCGGATGTCGGCATCGGCACCCTTGCCGCGCGGCCCCAGCGCCAGCGGGAATTGACGGCAGTCGCCGACTTTCACCGCCACCTCCAGACTGGGATCGTCCAGCGCCTTCGCCTTCGGGTCGCTCCAGCGGACCCGACCGACCATCCACACGACGGGAACCGGCGCCGTCGGGAAGGTCATGTCTTTGTTGGGCTTTATCTCCTGGAGCACGCGTCCGGTGTCCGACCTCACCTCGAATCGGTCAATACTCACCAGCACGGCCGGCTCGGTATAGCCGACGACGACCTCCGCACGCACCGCATTCCGGCCGTCGGTGTTGACCGCCACCAATTCCAGGACGTTGGGACCGTTCGTCAGCGTCAGTTCGGCCTTTTCTTGCAGGACGTGTCGCGCGCCCTCGCGCACGCTCTTCTTCAGGTCGGACAGGTGAATCACCTTATCGCCGCGGCGGATCTCCACCCGTTCCAGCGGCCGCTCCGATTCCACACGATAGACCACACCGTACTCGGGCCGGCGCGCCGTGTCGGCTGTCGTGGGGCTGAGGAAGCGGGCCACGGGGAGCCGCGGGATCTTCACGTGGACGATGCGGATGACCACTGCCTCACTCGCGCCTTCGTCGGTTACGGCCCGGATCGACACGGCGTCCAGATTGCGGTCGCCGTCGTTGACGAACACCTCCGGAAGTTCGACCTTCCACACCCAGCGGTCGTCCCGGGTCGCGGGCTGGCCGGCCTCGAAACGAACGGATTTCTGATCGACCGTGACCGCCGTCAGCGGTCGGCCGGCGGGGCCTTCCACCGTAAGCGCCAGCTTCACCTTGTTCGTCTCGACCGCCTCTACCTTCTCCGGAAAGGCGGTGATCCGCGGCGGCCGCCGGTAGTTCAGCGTCAGTTCCCCTCCGACCGGCGCTTCGCGCCACTTGTTGGCGACGGACGTTTCGACCGAGTTGGCACCGGGGAACAGCGATAACTCGACCTGCCATTTGCCGGATTTCACGTCCGGTTCCGCCTTGAACGAGCGCACTTCTCCGCCGGATGAGCTAACCCGGAAATGTACGAGAAACGGGTCTTCCGTCTCCGCCTTGAAGGTGCCCGCCAGCCGCAGTTTGTCCGTGAGAACGTTCTGACTATTCAACGGGTCGGCGGCGAGCGCGGGCAACGGCGGGTGGAACACGATTCGGCGAACGACCGTGTTGATATCACTCCGCTGGCTGGCCGCCTGAATCTTGAGAGAGACAACCTTGCCCGGTTCCAGACGCAGCTCGATGACGAACTCCGCCGTCTTCTTTTCGCCCTCGAGCTTCACGGACTGGGGGGGGCCGCCGTCGGACCAGTCGATCCGAGAGAGCACGCCCTCCGCCTCGACCCGACAAGTCAGGCGAACCGTCGGCCGACTCACCACCCATAATTCTTCTTTTCCCTCCAGGCGCTTCACCTCCGGCTCCGGCTCCAACCGAAGTGCGGTGAAGCGCGGAGGCAACTCGCGCGGCGCTTTGTAGCGGAGCCAGACCGCGGCAACGGCCGCCTCCTCGTCCTCGTGTCCGGCCAGTGCCCCTTTATTGATGACCCGCACGGAGACGAAGTTAAGCCCCTCGCGCAGCTTGATTTCCTGCGCGAACGCTACGATGTCTTTCTCGACGCGAACGGTCGGCGTATCCTGTCGCGGCACACCGTTGACATGGTGGGAGAACTGCACGGCGACTTCCTGCTCCGCTGGTGCGGCAACGGCCACCTGAAGCGTCAGCCTGTCCTCCGCGACTTCGAGCGGCTTCTGCTCGGTCGTCATCACGGCCTGGTTCTTCAGGCGAAGAGTGACGGACGGGGCCGGCGGCTGGAATCGAAGCGTCAACGTCTGCGCAGCCAACTCCGGCCCGTCGTCGTGGGCGTGCAACCCTACGCGCAGACGGTAGTCGCCGCGGCGCCACTTCACGCCCAGAAGATTCGCCTGCCACTCCTTGCCGTCACGCGCCGCCTTCCCGGTTGTTTCGAGCGCGTCGGCCAGCACTTTCTCCCCGTCCGTCCGCGTCAGCCGGTAGCGCAGCACGTGCTTGTCATCCAGTGGATAGTCGTCGTTAATGCCGACACGCACGGCCGGGACTGCCTGGCGCACGAGAAAGACGCCGGACCGATCGTCCGGCTGCGCCCCTTCGGGTCGGAGCGGCCGGAGAGCCGGCTGCGGCGGCCGTTCGGGGTTGCGGTCTTTCCACTTCTGGAGAGCGCGGCCGAGATCCGCCTCCGCGGCGAGATCGCCAAGGATGCCCTTGCGGTGATATTCTTTTTGGTAAGCACGCGCTGCCACGTAGGACACCGGAGCGGCCGGATCGCCGGTGTTGGTGTGCCAGCCCAGGCGCGCCTCGGCGACGGGACTGCTGGTGTCATATGGTCCGGCCGGGCTCCAGCCGATCCACTCCGGCAAGCCGCGGTTACGCAGCAGGGCCAGCGTGAACAGCGGCTTGCGCTCGTCCACGCCGCGTTCGACGGGTAGTTTCAACACGCCCTTGCCCGTCACGTTTACCTCCACCTCGCTACCCGGCCGGCGCGTGGAGACGGCCAACAAAAAGTCCGCGGCGTCACGCACCGGCCGCGCGGCGCCGGGCGCGCCCACCGTTGCCAGCACGTCTCCCTCCGCCAATCCCGCCTTCGCCGCGGCACCCTTCGGATCGACGCGGAGGACCACCACCTTCTTTTCTTCAAGGTTGCCCACGCTCAGGCCCGGCACCTGGCCGACTCCGGGATCCAGGTCGGCCAGGCTCCAGACGCAAACTCTCTGGTCGTCCGCGACCGACGCCAGCAACGGCCGGCTCGCCGAAAACGCCAGGCCGCGCACGTTCTGGAGGTGGTTATCCAGCAAGCGGTACGGCTTACCGGTGGCCGGGTCGCGCAGCATGATGAGCGTGCGGTTGGCGCCTATCTCGGTGTACGCCACCGCGAGCACAGCGGGCACTCCCTTCGCCGCCGGCCGAAGTGCCGCTGTTGTCACAATCTCGCGCTGGCCCTGCAGGCGCACCGGTGGAAAGACCTTCTGACCCTGACTCACGGTCACACTCTTTTTGTCGTCGGCAATGACGTACTTCCACTCCCCTGGCGCCGGGGCGTCCGCGACGAGGTCGGCGCGGTCGTTGGCCAGAACCTGCTGCTTGTCGATGTCGAAGAGCAGACCACCGCGCAGAGGAGCGTCCTTCTCGTTCTCGGTCAACCATAGCCCCCGACCCTTGTCCACGAAGGCCACCTGACGCATGCCTATTCCGGCACCAGCGAGGACGGCCTGCGGCTCCACTTTACCTGCGATCAGGTCCGCCACAACGTACACTCGAACGGCATGGTCGCTTGTCGCGGCGACGGCGAGGTATCGGCCGCGGGCTGCAATGGCAGGCAAATGGGTCTTCTCGGAGTTGACTAGCGGCACATCGGCGACGACACCCTGGGTCTTCAGATCGACCAGGGCGAGGCGGTAGTCCTTGTCGACGGACGGCTTCAGGACGACCGCCGCGTGGCTCGGGGCGCCTGACGCCGAGACAACGCTGAGGCTTACCGGCAAGAATTGCGTGCCATCGCGCTTCGGGAACGTCGCCGCAGGTGTGAACTCCGCGCGCGTATCTTCGTCGGCGCTAAAGCTCCAGGTAACGAGCCGTCCGCTGCCTGCAACCTGGCCGTCGGCTTCTCCATAGCCACCGGAGAGCACTCTGCCTCCTCCTTCCGGCCCGAGCAGGACCGCGGTTTGGGTATAGAGGTCGGCCTTCCATCTTTGAAGCTCCTTGTTGCCCGTACTGGTATCCCAAAGTCGGAGGTAGCCTTTCGGTTCGGGCCCGTTCGGGTCGGGCTTCTCTGGGAGCCAGGCGACGGCGACACGGACTTGAGTTGTCTCCGGCCCGGTATGCCAGACGGCCAAGCCCGGTCGCGTCTCTTTAACCGACGCCAGCTCCTTGCTCGTGGCCAGCAATTTGCCCGCGGCCGCGTCCCACAAACGCAGCCCGCCGAACATCCTGAGTCCGTCGCGCTCGGTGGCAGCAGAGACGAGCAGCGGCGGCTTGCCCTTCTCAACCGGGGCGAAGGCCAAGGCCCGTACATCACCGCGGTGTCCGCGCAGCACCTTACCACCGGCAGGATTGGCCAGATTGGCGACGTAGATTACCCCCGCGTCTTGCATCTGGTCGGACGAGAGGGCGGCCGAATCGACGATGACGCCACTCTGCCGGAAGCCGCCCTCGCCGCGCATCGGCGCCCGCCCGGCGATCGCCAACCAGGCGCCGTCGGATGACAGGGCCACGGCGTTGACACCTCCGGCGTTGCCCGGCCCGATCGGCACGCGGTACGCCGACTTGAGGGTAAACCGGCCCTCTTGCAGCGTCCAGACGCGCACCACCTTGTCCAATCCGGCGGCGTACAGTGTTTTCCCGTCCGCGTCGAAGGCCAACGCATTGACCGCCGCGGACGGACCACCCGCGTCAACCTGAGGTGAAGGCTTGTCGTCGAGGACCGCAAGGAGAGGCGGCGCCTGCGCTAGCGAAGTGGTGAGGAGGAAGGGCAGGGCCAGCAACCCCACGCTGAAAGATCGGGTGCTCATGAACGGTCCCCTATTACGGTCGAGCGGAAGCCGCACCGCAGCCCCCAACGTATGATACCAGGCGGCCGCCGGAGAAGGAGTCCCCAGGCCCGCGGCCTGGGCTGATGGAAGCGGCCCTTCAGGCCGCAATACCGCCGCTGCCTCTTTCGAGAAGGGTTCCTTCTGGCCGAGAACACTTTACAGCGCTACGCAACGGTCGATACCATGACAGAGGGTGTGGAACGAACGGGCTTCTCGCTACGGAGGGACGAGCCTCGGGAGCCGACTCATGCGATCGAGCGCGGGCGAGCTTGGCGATTTGAATAGTACTCAGTATCGCGACCTCTGCGATTGTGCCCAGCTGCTGGAAGATACCCTCAAGGACGGCGCGCTTTCGGTCGATTTGCGGCGCTACCTCCCGCCGCCCGGGGCGCCGCACCGCCGGACTTTTCTTCTCGAGCTGATCAAAACCGAGCTGGAGATTCGTTACCGCCTCCTCCAGAAGTGCCCGCTGGAGGAATTTGTGCGCCGCTATCCCGAGTTAGGCGGCCCGGAGAAACTGCCCCCCAGCCTGGTTTACGAAGAATACCGCGTTCGCTGGCTTTATGGCGACTGTCTCCCGCTCGACGAGTACCGTGCCCGTTTCCCGTTGCAATTCGAGGAGCTAACTCGGCTCGTGCGCCAGAACCCTTTACCCGAACCTCCGCCGTCGGCTCCCACCCCGACCCTGTTTGGCACCGCCATCCCGCCGGGCAACGGGTACAAACCGCCGCCAAAGTCCGAGCGCGTCGAGGACGTTGTCCTGGAGGAATTGACCGGCTACACGAAACAGGCGTTCCTGGGCAACGGCGCGTTCGGCGAAGTCTGGACGGCGCTCGCCCCCGGCGACGTCGAAGTCGCTCTCAAGGTCATGCTGAGCGCGCTCGACCACGCGGCGACGCGCCGCGAACTCAAGGCTCTGGAGAAGATCAAGCAGCTGCGCCACCCGTTCTTGCTCAAGACCCAGGCCTTCGGCCTGTTCGAGAACAAGCTCGGCATCGTCATGGAACTGGCCGACGGCAGCCTCAGCGACCGCGATCAGGAGTGTAAGGCTGAGGGACTGAAGGGCATCCCGCTCGACGAGTTGGTGGCCTACTTCGGTCAGGCGGCCGAGGCGCTCGACTACCTGGACGCCCAGCACGTCGCCCACCGCGACATCAAACCTCAGAACCTGCTGCGACTGAAGGGCTTCGCCAAGGTGGCGGACTTCGGCCTGGCCCGCGCGCAGGACCAGCTGATGGACGACGTCTCGGTGATGTGTGGCTCACCGCACTACATGGCGCCGGAAGTGTGGCAACAGAAGGTCCACCGCCACAGCGACCAGTACAGTCTCGCGGCTACCTACGTGGAGCTGCGCCTGGGCCGCCACCTGTTTCCCGGCAAGGGGCTTCATCAAGTCGCCGAGCAGCACCGAAAGAGCGAGCCGAAGCTGGACCCGCTCCCGGCGGCCGAGCAGGCCGTGCTCAAGCAAGCCCTCGCCAAGGATCCCGACCAGCGTTTCCCTACGTGTGTGGCGTTCACCCGCGCGCTGAAGGAGGCGACCAGCCCGAAGCCGGTTGTCCCGTCTCAGGGATGGGGCGCGAAGGTCGCGATCGCGTTCCTCACGTTCGCACTGGCGGCACTGCTTGTTTTTCGGTACTTCTTCCCCCCCGCCCCGGGGACGCCTCCCACCCTACAGGTTCTCGTGCCCTCACCCGATATTGTCCCGCGGCTAAAGGGCTGGGAGCCGGTGGATTCCGAGGACATCGTTGAGGATCGAAACTCCCGTCGCTATTACCGGCGGCAGGGGCGACAGCTGGGCGGCCAGCAAGTGGTCGTGCTCCTGGTGCCAAGGATCAAACCGACCGATCCGGAGTCGTTCTACATCATGGAGAACAAGGTCTGGAACGACCTCTATGCCGTTTTTATGTCGGACCCGAAGGCGCAGCAGCTATTCAAACAGTATTCGAGCAGGCCGGGTTGCGACCGATTAGTTTCTCCCATGCCTCAGCCTCCGCTCCCAGTTGCCGCTTCCGTCGTGCCTTTGTGGCGCAGGGGCGGCTATGCGCCCGCCTTTAATCCGGTGCCGGACAAGGAGCCATTCTTTGGTGTAGACGGACCAAAAGGCCGTCTGCCTGTTTTTCGCGTGACCGTGACGGAGGCCCACTGTTTCGCCGAGTGGTTGGACGGGCGGCTGCCCAGCAAGAAACAATGGCTCAAGGCGGCCGGCAAGGACGAGGACGTAACACGGCAGGGACCGTTTGACGGTGCTCCCGAAGACACGCGGGATCTTGCTGTCGGCCTCCTGACCGATGGCCCGTGGCCGGTAGACCGAGGTGAGCGAGACAGGAGTATCTATCGCTGCCGCCAGATGGCGAGCAACGGTAAGGAATGGACCCGCGACCTCGCCGACAAGGAGCCGGGCGCGGCGGCAGAGATTCCGCTCGAAGAAATGAAACTGCCGCGACATGTCAGCGTGCTCGGACAGACCTACTTATCCGAAAAGCCGCTGATATGGGATGAGATGAACACCCCCCCCGTGGAGGAATGCACCAAAGCTTCCTACGAAGTGACCTTTCGCGTTGTGCTGGAACCGTAGCGGGCGTCCAAGAATAACTTCCCAGATCGGCGGCACCGGCGCTCGAGCCTGGGTTGAGCAGGCTTGCCAGAAGCGGCCGACGTGCTAGAATTGGCCCCGGACATGGTGACATCTCTTTTGCCGGAAGTCACTCTGTGGAGGTCGAAAAGATCGCACACCTAAGTGCTGATAGGAGAACACAATACGCCGACTTAGCTCAGCGGTAGAGCAATGCTTTCGTAAAGCATAGGTCCTGGGTTCAAATCCCAGAGTCGGCTCTGATGCGAACGCTGCAAGGGCGACGCCTTGTGGCTTTTTTTTTCGGACAACGAGCTGCTTACGACGTCATGGAGGGCCGCAGACCGTACGGGCTTGTGGTCGTCTTCATTTCCGGGTCGATAGGGGGCTTACTTTCCGTTCTCGTCGATTTTCGTGACAGGATCGCGACCTCAACGCCCTTCTCTTTTAACCAACGTGTCGCGGACGAATCTCAAACGAAGGATTGAACCATGTACGCGCCAATGATCCGTCGGCTGGGCCTGTCCCTTGTCGTGTCGCTGCTGGCGTGCGCCACGACATCGGCGTCCGACCTTCTCAAGAACCGTGCGCGCTGGGAGTGGTCCCTGCCCGACAGCAAGGAGAAGGTCACGAACAGCACGTTCACGGGCTGGGTGGGCGGGGGACTGACCGTCGGCAAGGGCAAGACAGAAGCGGAGCGGACCAAGATCGGCGAGTGGAACTCGATTGGAGCAGGTGAGATTCACATGGTCATCTCGAAAGGCCCGCTCACGGGTACGATTCGAGTGAAAATGACGAAAGTCGAGCCGACTCCCACCTTCGAGGGCGAGCTTGTGCATAAGGACGGCATGAAAGAGAAGATCGTGTTAATGCTGTTCAAAGACTGACCGGCGCGTCGAGCGAACCCGATGCAATCTCCTGGACTAAGAGTCTGTCCCAGAAGTGGGTTTTACGAGCCGCGACCGTCAGGGAGCGTTGGCGACACACTGCGAAATTCGCTCCCTGACGGTCGCGGCTCGTAGAAAACGACACCTTCCGGGATAGACTCTAAACGATACAAAGGCGGCAAGAACCTTTTTCCACCCGGTCTGTAAGGAGCATTTCGATGAAGTTGCGGAACCTGTTGCTGGCTGCTCTCGTGCTGGGTCTCGGCCTGGGAGCGGCGACGAAGTTGCTGGGCACCGTCGCCCCCGCTGACCAGGACAAGAAAGACTACAAGAAGGACGACAAGAAGGACGACAAGAAGGACGACAAGAAGGATGACAAGAAGGACGACAAGAAACCCTCCAAACCCTCCAATATCGAACACCTCGTCAAGGCGGCGGACGCGTTATACCACGCCAAGGAGGCTTTGAAAAAAGCCATTCAACATGAAGCAAGGGAGAAGCACCTCGATCCAAAGGTCATCCAGGACCTGCAGCGCGCCATCAGCGACGTGGACAAGAGTGTCGACAATGTTCATCAGGCCATCAAGCATGACAAGTGATAGCCGTTACGATGGTTAACACGGTCCCGGACAGCTTTCTCTCTTTTTTAAGTCTGTCCCGGACGGTGTTGTTTTCTACGAGCCGCGACCGTCAGGAAGCGGTTTTCGCAGCGTTTCGCCGACGCTCCCTGACGGTCGCGGCTCGTAGCTCCCATTTCTGTGTCTCTCCGATGAACATTCCGCATCGGGTCGGTGAACGCGTACCCACCGGGTGCCAGCGCCCCCCGTTCGCCTAATCAGGAGACGACCGCCGTGGCTCAGACCGCAACCCACCCGACGCCGCAGGAGTTGGAGTTCTTCGCCCTCGGTTGTCTCGGCGAGGAGCGCTTCTCCGTTGTCGAGAACCACGTTTCCGCCTGCTCCGACTGCGAGGCCGCCGTCTCCCAGGTCGCCGGCGACACGTTCACGTCCTTGCTTCAGTCGGCGCGGTCGCTGTCGGATACCGGCAGGCCGCTCGCCGCCGAAGCGACCGCGTTCGACCCGGGCGCGAACGGTGACCGGACCGGCTCCTGGGAAGCATCGGCGGACGAGGAGTGGGCGGAGCCGCCGGTGGTGTTGGTGAACCATCCGCGCTATCGGCCGGTCCGCCGGCTCGGCAGCGGCGGCATGGGGGCGGTGTGGCTGGCCGAACATCGCGTCATGGGACGGCAGGTGGCGGTGAAGGTGATCCGTCCCGAGTTCGTCGCCAAGGCAGGGGCGGCCGAGCGCTTCCGCCGTGAGACGCAG
>JBBQPD010000148.1:0-9798 GCA_038331535.1 Gemmatales bacterium
CCGAATCGGTCGCCGGCGCCGCGCAGCCGCGGTCTGCTGGCGCGCGACCTCCTCACTTTGCCCAGCGCCAAGGCTGCCGCCGCCGCCGCGACGCGTGAGTTGGATAACGGCAACTACGACGGCTGCAACGTCGTCTGCGCCGACGCCGCGGACGCTGTCGTCGTCGAGGCCGGCGACTGGCTCAGTGTGCGACTGTTGCCGCCTGGCCTCCATGTCCTCGCCAACCGAAACGTGAACGACGAGGCCGACCCGCGCGTGGCGCACGCCGCCTGGTGGTTGAATCAGCGCCACTACGGCGGGGCGGAACACTGCCTCCTGGCCCTGCGCGAACTGTGCGGCCAGACCGGAACTCTCGGTCCGGCAATTTGTCTGCGCGGCGAGCAGCGCGGCACCGTCTCCAGCAGCGTTGTCGCTCTGCGCAATCCGCTGGAGCGCAGTATCTACCAGCACGCTCAGGGACCGCCGGACCGGACGCCGTATGCGGACTATTCGCAGCTGTTGCAGGAGCTGATTCGGCCGGATGACAGGGTGACAAGGTGACAGGGTGACAGGGTGACAAGGTGACGGGAATACGTGTTGGTCATCCCATCACCTTGTCACCTTGTCACCTTGTCACCCTGTCACCTTGTCACCCTGTCACTCGCCGTCGGCGCCCAGCCCGTCGAACAGTCCTTCCAGCGGCAATTCACCCGCGCCGTGATCCGGGAACAAGCGCAGGGCGTCGCACGGTTTGCCGGTGACGAGGAACGACCATTCGTAGAACCGCTGCCCTTTTGCCGGTGATCGGACTTCACCAAGCTTCACGATCAGGATGCCGGCGAGCGACCAGTGATCCTGGTCGGCGAGTTTGAGAATTGCCTCGCGCCCGACGGCAAGAAGGCTGCTATTCGGCCGGCATTCTTCGAGGAGAACCCCTTCGGCGCGAATCCGGCCGCTGAGGAAAGGCGATCCGGGTGTCGAGTTGTCGCCGGGCGCCTTCGTCACCGTCAGCATCACGTCGCGGGCCGTTCCGGTGCGCCGCGCTGGGCCTTCACCGACTACGAACGACGCTGTGAGAAAAGTGTGTTGCATGATAGCGCCCGCCTTCCTATTCGCTTCGTCGGCGCGAACAGGGATCGCGGCCAGACTACTCCGTTCGCCGGAAGCCGTCAACGCTACGTCGTTGCGTCCTGACAGGAATGACGGCCGATTCGCATCCCCATAGACTAAGAGCGTTCGGAAGGAACGAGGCAACAGCTTGGCGGCATGGACGCAACGGCGCCCGATGACGCGGTTCTGGCTGAAAGCTGATAGCTCCTAGCTGATAGCTGTCAGCCAATCCTTCCGACGCTTGTGCGGAGGCAAGAGCGGCCCACCTTGCTGCACTCCCTGGATTCTCTCCGATACTCTCAGGGGGATCGCCCGATGAGACAAGAGATCGCCGACATCGTCTTTCCAGTCATCGCGCACGCGCTGCAACTTCGCGAGCGCCTGGAGAACGGCGAAGCGCTCGACTTGGCCACCGAACAGGCCGAGCTGCGCGCCCGACTGAAGACGACGGCCGAGGCGCAGCGCTGGCCCGACTACGGCGGCGACGGCGAACGCTACCTCGGCATACGCTACGCGCTTGCCTGCTGGCTCGACGAAATCTTCATCCTCGACTCGCCCTGGGGCCAGCAGTGGAATGAGCGCAAGCTGGAAGAGTCGCTCTACCAGTCAGAACCGCAGAGGGCGTGGCGCTTCTGGGCGCAGGCGAAAATGGCGCAGGGCCGGTCCGCTATCGACGCGCTCGAGGTCTTCTACCTGTGCGTGATGCTCGGCTTTCGCGGCGACGGGCCGGAGCCGCCGGAGACGGTGCAAGGGTGGCGCGAGGGTGTCGAGGCGCAGATTAGCCGAGGTCAAGGTCAGACGTGGCCCGGCCCGCAGGAGATGCAGCCGGAGGGCCACGCGCTGCCGCGCCGCGGCCGGGAGCGCCTGCGCCGGGCCGCCCTCACCCTGATCGCTGTAGCCGCCGTCCTGATCCCGACGGCGGTTTTTGTTCTCGTCGATCTGTTCCGATAATGCAGCGGGAGCCACGATGTTCGTCTTGACCTGGCTCTACGAAGCCTTCACGAACCTGATCGGCCTGATTTTGCCCGTGTTCGGCAAGGCTCGCGAGAGCAAGGCGGTCGGCGCCTTCGTGCGCTGGACGGTTCATTTCTTACTCATCGCCAGCGTCCTCGTTGGGCTGCACTTCCTCAACCAGTTCCTCGGCCTCGACAAGAAACTCCCCGGCCAGAAAGAGCTGCTGCGCAAGAACTGGCTGCCGATCCTGTTTCTGCTGGTCTACGTCCTGTGCTGGCTTGGCTGGGCGCTGTGGAAGTTGCTCGCGGCTGAGGAGGAGTTGCCCGAATTTCCCGACATTCAGTCCGCATGGGACGACGCGCTCAAGGCGCTGGAGAAGGCCGGCATCGACGTGCGCGAGGTGCCGCTGTTCCTGGTGCTGGGCCGGCCGGAGGGAGCGCTCGACACGCTCTTCCAGGCCGCCCACCTGAAGTTCGTGGTCAAGGGAGCGCCAGGAGCGGACGCGCCAGTGCAGGTCTACGCCACGGCCGAGGCGGCCTATGTCGCCTGTACTGGCGCGTCGGTGCTGGGCCGGCACGCGACCTTGCTATCGGGCGAAACACAGTCGGGCGGCGAGGATCTGCCGTCCGCCGTAGAGGACAACGAGATCGAACGCACGTTGCAATTCAACAAGAACGTGGGTGGTCCCATCGCCGACGTGAAACACATTCTCGACGGCGCCCGCCGCCTCGGGCGCGACTTGACGCGCGACGAGCGCCGCCGTGTCCGCGCCCTGATGCGCAAGGACCGCGTGCAGCAGGCGCCCATTCGCAACGCCGACGAGACGGGCCGGCTGACGGCGCGTTTCGAGCATCTGTGCCGGCTCATCGTGCGTGACCGTTTCCCCTACTGTCCCATCAACGGCGTGCTGCTATTGGTTCCCTTCGCCGCCACCGATGGCGATCAGGACGCCCTCGACACCGGCGCCACCTGCCAGTACGACCTGGCGACGCTCCGCCGTACTCTCCAGGTCAATGCCCCGACGCTGGCCCTGCTGTGCGACCTGGAGACGGCACCCGGCTTTTCGGAGTTCGTGGACCGCTTCCCGGAGAAACAACGCTTGCAGCGCGTCGGCCAGCGCTGCCCGCTGGTGCCGGCGCTGCCGGAAGACGCCGGCCGAGCGCGGGCCGAGACCGACATGCTGACCGGCCTCGCCGACTGGCTGTGCGGCACGGTGGTGCCCGGCTGGGTCTACAAGCACTTCGAGCTGGAAGTGCCGGGCCGCAGCGACCAGCACACGGCGGTACGCGGCAACATCCGGCTGTTTCAGTTCATGCACGATCTACGGCAGCGACAACGCCGCCTCGGCCGGCTGCTGAGTCAGGCGGTGGTGGCGAAGGAAGGCGAACCGCTCCTGTTCGGCGGCTGCTACTTGGGCGCGACTGGCTCCGACCCGAACCGCGATCAGGCATTCGTCGCCGGCGTCTTCCGCCGACTGTCCGACGAGGAGAATAACGTCTCGTGGACCGTGGGGGCACTGGACGAGGAGGCGTCCTACGGCCGCCGCATCGGCCTCTTTCATACGGCGGTGGCGGTGCTGGTGGTCGCCGAACTGGCGTTGCTGGGGTTGGGCTTCTTCCGGAGCGGGAAGTAGGCGCTAAGGACTGGCGGACACCAAACACCAGCCCGACGCGCAAGCGAGGGAAAATGCGACCCTCCAGTGGCACCGGCGTCCCGCCGGTGCGCAAGCGGCGCACCGGCGGGACACCGGTGCCACTGGAGAATCGGTTGTGATTTCACGTCTTCGTCGGAGTGAGTCGTGGTAACGGGACAGCAGGAATTGGCCGGGGCGTCGTCCGGCGGACTGGTTTCCGGTCCGGTACCTCCAGAGCGAGCCACAGGCCCTCGGGCGGAATACGTCCGGCGCACGGAGGCACGCCGACACGAAGCGGCGCGGCTGGCACGGCGCGAGCGCGTCGTCGGCAATGCCCGGCTCGGCGTCTTCCTCGGCGGCCTCGTCCTCGCCTGGCTGGCCTTCGGCGAGCACTTGCTGTCCGCGTGGTGGCTGGTCGTCCCCGTCGTGGGCTTCACCGTCCTGCTCTTCGTCCACGAGCGCGTGACACGGGAATGGTATCGCGCCGGCCGGGCTTACACGTTCTACCAGCGCGGGCTATCCCGGCTGAACAACGACTGGGCCGGCAAGGGTCAGACCGGCGAGCGCTTTCAGGATCCCAATCATCCCTACGCCGCCGATCTCGACCTCTTCGGCAAGGAGTCGCTGTTCGAACTGCTCTGTACCGCGCGCACGCGCACCGGAGAGGACACGCTCGCCTCCTGGCTGCTCCACGCCGCCGGTGCGGCGGAAGTACGCCCCCGTCAGGCCGCCGTCGCCGAGCTTGCGTCGCAGCTGGACCTACGCGAAGACCTCGCCTTGCTGGGCGATCCGCTCGCGGAGAAAAAAGGGAAAGGGAACAAGGAGGAAGGACCGTCCGGCGTCGATTTTGACGGCGTGGCGCGCTGGGGCGCGGCCGCGCCCGTCCTGAGCCGAGGATGGCCGCGCCTGGTCGCCCTGGTTCTCGGCGTACTCGGGCTGATCTCGTTGTATCGCTTCTTGTTCCTCCCCGGATGGGATCGGGCACCCTTGATAGGCGTGATCTTCCTCGACCTCATCTTTAGTGGTCTGCTCAGGCAGCGTGTCCAGTCGGTTCTGGCGGAAGTGGAGAAGCGCGCCCGCGATCTGGCCCTGCTCGCCAACGTGCTAGCCCGTTTGGAAGCGGCCTCGTTCACGTCGCCGCGGCTGACGGAGTTGAAGGCCGCCCTCGCCGCCGGGCCCGACGACACGCCGCCGTCGCAACGCATCGCGCAGCTCGGCAACCTGCTCGAGCTGCTGAACTCCCGCCGCAACCAGCTGTTTGCGCCGATCGCGTACCTGGTTCATTGGGGGACGCACATGGCCTATGCGATCGAGCGCTGGCGGGCACGCTCGGGGCCAGCCATTGCGGGCTGGCTTGCGGCGGTCGGCCAATTCGAGGCGCTGTGCGCTCTCGCGGCCTATTCCTATGAGAACCCCGCCGATCCGTTTCCCGAGGTGGTCGAGGGCGAAGTATGCTACGAAGGCGAGGGGCTGGGCCACCCGCTGATCCAGGCGGACCGCTGCGTCCCCAACGACTTTCGGCTCGGCGGCGAGCTGCGCGTGCTGGTCGTCAGCGGCTCGAACATGTCGGGCAAGAGTACGTTTCTGCGCACGGTCGGCATCAACGCCGTCCTGGCCCTCGCCGGTGCGCCGGTGCGGGCCAGGCGCCTGCGCCTCACGCCGGTAGCCGTCGGCGCGACGTTGCGCATTCAGGATTCGCTCCAGGCGGGCCGCTCGCGCTTCAAAGCGGAAATCATGCGCGTTCGCCAGGTCGTGGACCTGTCGCGCGGGCCGCTGCCGCTGCTCTTCCTGCTCGACGAGATTTTTGCCGGCACCAACTCGCACGACCGCGGCCACGGAGCCGAAGCGTTGGTGCGCGGCCTTGTTAAAGCAGGTGCAATCGGTCTGGTGACGACGCACGACCTGTCGCTGACGCACATCGCCGACCGCCTCGGCGCGCGCGGCGCCAACGTCCACTTCGAGGACCGCTTCGAGAAAGGTGTGATGACGTTCGATTACAGCCTGCGCCCCGGCGTGGTGCAACACAGCAACGCGCTGGCGCTGATGCGCGAGGTGGGGCTGGAAGTGTGAATTGGAGCCGCGCAGAAATAACTTTGACGAGCCGCGACCGTCAGGGAGCGTGGAGAACGCTCGCTGACGGTCGCGGCTCGTTGGCAATTAGCCGGTTATTTGGCTGCGGCGGCAAACACGGCCGACGGAATGACAGGAAGGCCGGGCAGGGCGCTGGCGTCTTCGGTCTTGCGATAACCCAGCGAGCGCAGCACTTCCAACACCTCGCTCCACGTCGGGAACGGCCGGCGATTGGAGCGTTTGTACTGGTCCATCGCCTTCATGAAGATGATTTCTTCGTCGTTGTAATCTTTCTCACACGTGGTCGGGTCCACTTGGCGGCGGCGTTCGCCGAGGTTGCGCCGTTCCTTGCCGGCGCGGCGCTCGACGGCGACGGGGATTTCCCGCTCGCGGCGTTCGTCTCGGTTGCGGCGTTCGGTGCGCTCTCCTGCGCTGTTACGGCGGTCGGTGACGACGAAATCGGTCGAAGTCGTCTGTGGTTCGCTGCTCATGGTGGCTTGCCTCGGAGGATTCTGCTGGAAAGCCGGAATTACTCGTATGAGGGCGCGTACGAATTAGACCCTGCCGGAGTATACCTCACAGATAGCGAATGACAAATTACCCGCAGAGTTTCTCGTCAGCTTGGCCCCCGATTCGCGCGTTCGCCGATATACGCAGCCAGCGCAGCCCGCCAGGTCCGCAGAGGCGGCAAATTCAGACCTTCGTAGGCCGCGTTGGAAAGGACGCTGTAACTGGGTCTGCGTGCTGCCGCGCCATAGTCGCGGCTGGCGATCGGCGTCAGACTCGGCGTCAGGCCGGCTAGCTCGAAAATCGTTCGAGCGAAGTCGTGCCAGGAACACGATTCCGAGTTCGTGACGTGAAAGAGTCCCGTCCTCCCAGTCTCCAGCAGCGCGATCGTCGCGGAAGCCACATCGACGGTGTAACTGGGCGTGCATTGCTGATCGGCGACGACGCGCAGCTCGCGCCCCTGCGCCGCCAGTTTCAGCATCGTTTCGACGAAATTCCCGCCCTTGCCGCCACTGCCCCATACCCCGTAGAGACCGCACGTGCGTACTATTAAGTGGCGAGGGCAAACGGCGCGGACGAGGTATTCTCCCGACAGCTTGCTTACCCCATAAACGCTCAACGGCCCCGGAAGGTCGTCCTCGCTCAGAGGCGTGCGGCGTGTCTCGTCCAGGCCGAACACGTAGTCGGTGCTAAAATGCACAAGCAGCGCGCCGAGGTTGTCGCAGACGTGCGCCAGATCGCGCACGCCTGACGTGTTGACGGCGAACGCGGCCGCCGGTTCCGTCTCGGCCTTATCCACGAGGTTGTACGCGGCACAGTTGATGACCGCGTCCGGGCGAAGCTCCGTGAGCGTCGCCTTGAGCAGATCGGGGCGTGTCAGGTCGGCGCGATCGCGTCCCAGGGCGACAATCTCGCCGGGCAACCGCGGGCACAGATCGCGCCCCAACTGTCCCGCCGCGCCGATGACCGCGTAACGCATCGCCTGAGTCCTGTTCGGGTTGACATAATTTGGGAGATCGCGACAAGTTGACATCGTATCGATAACCGGTCCGCGAAACGTAAACAAACATGATAGGAACTTCATTTCATGTTACCGATCCGCCGTGTGCTCTTCATTCTGCCCCTGTACGTATTCTTGTTTCCGGCTCTCGTTCGCTCCGAGCCGTACCGCTTTCCGGTGGCGAAGATCGGTACGCACGGCGAGTTGAAGTATGTCGGCGGCCTGCCGGTGCTGATTGCCTCCGGCACGCCCGACGAGATCGGTGAGGCGGTCGGCACCCTGGCCGTCAAGCCGGAGCCGAAAGTTCTCGACTACCCGCGCGGCCTGCTCAAGGAGTTCAACGCGGAGAAGTTCTACAGCACCTTCGCCCGCAGCGGCACAGCGATGTATAACCGCTTTCCCGCGGAGTACAGAACGGAGCTTGACGCCATCTCCCGAACCTCCGGCATCGACAAGGAACGGCTCATCGTCGGCAACACGCTCTTCGACATTAAGAAGCTGTTCGCGTGCTCTGCCCTGATGATCGAGCCGGAGCGCAGCGCCACCGGCGGTCCGCTCCTGGGCCGAAACCTCGACTATCCCTCGCTCGGTTACATTCATCAACACAGCCTCGTCACGGTGTATCGGCCACAGGGAAAGCACGCCTTCGCCGCGGTCGGCTTTCCGGGGCTGGTGGGCTGCCTGTCCGGCATGAACGACGCCGGCCTGGCCCTGGCGATCCTGGAGGTTATGGAGATCAAGAAGGGGGAGGACCGGTTCGACATCGAGGGCACGCCCTACGCCCTCTGTTACCGGAAATTGCTCGAAGACTGTTCGACCATCGAGGAAGCGAAGAAGCTGCTGACCGCCATGCACCGGACGACGACGACGAATCTGGTGCTGGCCGACAAGACCGGTGTGGCCGTGTTTGAGGTGTCGCCGAAAAAGGTAGTACAACGTTCGGCGTCGCGCGGCGTTTGCTCCTGCACGAATCACTACTGCACGGAAGAGATCAAGGCGGAGGCGCCGCGCGATGTGGCCTTCACGTTCGAGCGTTTCAAGGCGCTGGAGGAAGTGCGCGGCATCCCGCGCAAGGTCACCGTGGCCGACGTGCAGAGGGGGCTAGACGACGCCAACCTCGGCGGTCTCACGTTGCAAACGATGGTGTTCGAGCCGGCGACGCTCAAACTGCACCTGGCGTTCGGCGAGATTCCCGCCTCGCGCGGCACAATGCGGACGCTCGAACTGGGCCCGCTCTTCAAGGGCGAGTGACCCAATTCAGGAGCCGCGCACGTAGTAAGCGGGATTAATGCGGGGGTTGCGGTCCGGAATGCTCGCCGATACGCTACCTCGTACAACGGTCCGTCAACTCAACATCGACACCAGGGAGAACCGCACTCATGAACGACGATCTATTGAGCCTGCAGCCTCCGACCACGCGGCGCGAGTTCGTCGCTGTTACGTTGGCCGCCGGCTTCGCGATGGCGGTGCAGCCGGTCTCCGCCCAGACCATCACGACCGACGCCAAGAACCTCGATGTGGGCGAGGTCAAGATCCCCGTGAAGGACGGCGAGATGCCCGCGTACCGGGCGGCGCCGGTCAAGGACGGCGTGTACCCAGTCGTCCTCGTTGTCGAGGAAATCTTCGGCGTCCACGAACACATCAAGGACATCTGCCGCCGCTTCGCCAAACTCGGTTACGTGGCTGTCGCGCCTGAGTTGTTCAGCCGGCAGGGCGACGTCTCGAAGATCAAGGAAATCCCGGAGATCATCTCCAAGGTGGTCTCGAAGGTGCCCGACGCGCAGGTGATGGCCGACCTCGATGCCACGGTCGCCTGGGTCAAGAAGAGCGGCGGCGGCGACACGTCGAAGCTCGGCATCACCGGCTTCTGCTGGGGCGGCCGCATCGTCTGGCTGTACGCGGCGCACAACAAGGATTTGAAAGCGGGCGTCGCCTGGTATGGCCGGCTGGTCGGCAAGCCCACGGAACTGCAACCGAAGAACCCGATCGACGTCGTCGGCGACCTCAAGGCGCCGGTCCTCGGTCTGTACGGCGCCGCGGACACCGGCATTCCGGTTTCCACGGTTGATGACATGCGCAAGGCGCTGAAGGAAGCAGGCAAGACGGCGGAGATCATCGTCTACCCGGATACGCCGCACGCCTTCAACGCCGACTATCGGCCGAGCTATCGCAAGGACAAGGCCGAGGACGGCTGGAAGCGCCTGCTCGAGTGGTTCAAGAAGAACGGCGTCGCATAAGATCTGATCTTTCCTCTCCTCTGGTTTGGAGGAGAGGAAATTGTTTACGTTTCGCGCGGATCAAGCCGACAAACCACGAATCGCGGGCCGACGCCAACCCCAGATGTAATCCGCCGCGGCTGGCCCGGCGTGGCAGAGCAGATCGATTATCGACACCGCATGTTCAAACGGCGGGAAAAACTGCCCGTACTCGGGGTAGCCAGAATAGTCCTTATATGCCAGTTCGATACCCGCATCACGAAACAATTCTTCCTGCAAATAATCGCGTGCCGCCGGTCCCGAAATGTAGCGCGTGCCGCCGACGGCGT
>JBBQPD010000149.1:0-9761 GCA_038331535.1 Gemmatales bacterium
GTGACTCAGGGCGCCGAGGGCCTGCTGTAAATGACGGTGCCCCAGGTTGTCAGTACACGCGGCGGCAGCTATCGGCCGCACTACGACCTCACGACTCCAGGGGCGGCGAGCCAGGAGGAGTTGCTGCGCGGCCTGCTGGAACGCGCCCACGCCCCGACGCTCGGCGGTCGCTTGCGCGGTTGGCGCCGCCTGCTGCGGGCGCTGTGGCGCGGGCGGTGAATCGATTATCCACTGAGGGCCGTATGAGCAACGAGCGCGAGGCGTTTCTGCAACGGGTTCGTCGCGCCGTCGTCGCCGGCAACCGGGCCGGCACCGTACCGCCGCTGCCGGAACGCGGCACGGTCGGCTACCAGGGCGCCGGCGCTGATCCGGTCGGCCGCTTCTGCACGGAGTTGAGCGCGGCCGGCGGTTTTCCGCACGTCGTCGCGGACGGTAGTGCCGCCGTCAGCACGATTATGGGTCTTATTACGGCGAAATCGGCGCGGCGCGTCCTGCTCGGGTGCGGGCCGATCCTCGATACGCTCCCTCTCTTCGATACGCTACAAACCCTTGGCGTCGAAGTGACGCGGACCGATGTGCCGCCGGCGCAGGGCTGGCGCGACGCCGCGTTTGCTGCCGACGTGGGCGTGTCGGGCGTCGATCACCTGATCGCCGAGACAGGCAGCGTCGCGCTGTACAGTCGGCCGGACCAGCCGCGCGGTCTCAGCCTGCTGCCGCCTATTCACATCGCCGTCGCCGAGCGGAGCCAGCTGTTGCCGGACCTTTTCGACCTGTTCGAGCAAGGCGCGCCACCGGCATGCCTGTCGCTGATAACGGGGCCGAGCAAGACGGGCGACATCGAGCTGCGCCTCGTGACGGGCGTCCACGGGCCGGGCGAGATTCATGTGGTGGTGATCGCCGAACGTTGACCGGCGAGCGGGGGGCGTCAGCCCCCCGGTGACTCACCAGGGGGCTGACGCCCCCCGCTCGCCAAGATTTGTGTGGAGTGCGCATGAACGCCGTCGAGATCGAGCGCGTATCCAAACTCTTTGGCACGCACGTCGCCGTCAATGACCTCAGCTTGAGCGTGCCAACCGGCTGTATCTACGGTTTCATCGGCCCTAACGGCTCCGGCAAGACGACGACGCTGCGGATGATTATGCGCATCCTCCACCCCAACCAGGGCACCATTCGCGTTCTCGGCGAAGAACAGTTCGGCGCCGCCAGCGACCGCATCGCCTACCTTCCGGAAGAGCGCGGCCTCTACAAGCAGATGAAGGTCCGCGATGTGCTGCGCTTCTATGCCGAGCTGAAAGGTTGTCGCCGCAGCCGGCCGTTGATCGACGACTGGCTGGCGAAAATGGGCCTGACTGCCTGGGCCGACAAGAAGGTGCAGGCGCTTTCCAAAGGCATGGCTCAGAAGGTACAGTTCATCGCGACCGTCGTCGCCAAGCCGGAGCTGGTGTTGCTCGACGAGCCGTTCAGCGGCCTCGATCCGGTCAATGGCGAGGTATTGCGCGACGCGATCCTCGGCCTGCGCCGCGACGGAGCCACCATCATCTTTTCGACGCACGACATGGCCGTCGCCGAGAAGATGTGCGACTTCATCTTCATGATCTACCAGGGTAACAAAGTCCTCGACGGTACGCTCGACTCGATCCAGAACGCCTATGGCCGCGACACGATCCGTGTTGAGCTGGAAGGGGCGCCGGCGCTGGACGGCCTGCCCGGCGTCGCCAAGGTGACCGATTTTGGCCGCGTTCACGAATTGCGCCTGGAGCCGGACGCCGATCCGCAACGCATTCTAAGCCGGTTGACCGAGCTTGGCCGCGTCCGCCACTTCGAGATCGCCCGGCCGACGTTGCACGACATTTTCGTGCGCATCGCCCAGCCGAAGGAAGAGGGGGCGGTTCGCGAAACGTAAACAACCGCGTGCTTGACGTGCCTCGGCGCAGGGCGTATCGTGATCGGGAGTCCCCGGGTACACGATCTCATGCGCCGACGAATCCGACATCTGGTTTACCGCACCGCGCGATGCTTCGCCGTGGCCGTGGCCCTCGTCGGCTTTTTGGCGGCGCAGGTCGGTTTCCCGATGACCGTGCGTCCCGCGTCAGAATCCTCGATGGCCTCCGCTGGCCACGTCCGCCCTTGCGGCTGCGTCGTGACCGACGACTGCCAGAAGTGCTGTTGCTCCACGAAGTCCCCCGCCGCGGCGTCGTGCTGCCAGCCCAAGGTGGTCGAGAAGCCGGACGATTGCGCTGCCTGTCAGACCGACAAATCCACTCCCCAACAGGATACGAGCGCGGACGCCGTCCATGTCGAATGGGTCATCGCCAGCGTGATGCAGCATTGCCACGGCGTACAGACCTGCTGGATCGCCCTCGGGGCCGTGCTGCCGCCCGCCGATCACGTCCATGTTCAAATCGATCCGCGCCTACTCGAACGGGTTCACTGCGCGGACGCCGTTGCGTTCACTCTTTCCGCCGCCCCGACCGATCCTCCTCCTCGCATCCCCTCCGTCTAATCAACGCCACACGGTCTGCCGCGCTTGCCTTGCGCGAATGGATTCGCTCACGCTGGCCTCTCCGGTGGCATTCCCGCCATTAACTATCTCATTACTACCTTAAACAAGGTGGCAGAGGCCTCTCGGCGTCCGCGCCTGGCTTCGCCATTTCGCATTGACCTCGAAGGAACCTCCATGCGCTCGCGCCGTCACGCCTTCACTTTGATCGAATTGCTGGTCGTCATCGCCATCATCGCGGTGCTGATCGGCCTGCTCCTGCCCGCGGTTCAAAAGGTCCGCGAGGCCGCATCTCGCTTGAAGTGCCAGAACAATCTCAAGCAAATCGGCCTCGCTTTGCTGGGCTACCATGACACGGCGAACGCCTTTCCGCCCGGCTATCAAACGCGGGTTGCCTCCGACAATTCGGACCTCGGTCCCGGTTGGGGATGGGGCGCGTTCCTGCTCGATCACCTGGAGCAGGGCAACCTCCGCCGCACCATCCGCTTTGACCTCCAGATCAGCGACCCGGCGAACACCGCTGCTCGTCTGACGGTGGTGCCAATCTACGTCTGCCCGTCCGAGCAGAAAACCGGCACGTTCACGGTAGTGGACGCCAACGGCAAACCGATCGTTGACGCGGCGCGCGGAAGCTACGTTGCCATGAACGGAATCCTCGGCGTCAGCTCCGACGCCTTTGACAACAACGGCGCGTTCTTGCGCAATCAACCCATGCGGATCGCCGACATCCGCGACGGACTGAGCAACACGCTGTTTGTCGGAGAGCGCTGCACCAGTATGTCCAGCACGACGTGGACGGGCGCGGTAACGAACGGCGTGGTGCCGGCGCAGCGCTACCCATCCCCCGCCGACCAGCTGGCGAATGCGGAGGCGGCGGCAGCGTTGATCCTCTCACACGGCAGCCGCGACCACCTGCCCAACAATCCTCTCGTTTTTGACGCCGACGCCACCGCCAGCTTCCACATTCAGGGGGTGAACTTCCTGTTCGGAGACGGCTCAGTCCACCCCATTAGCAGCGGAATCAACGGGTTGGTCTACGAGGCACTCCTGACCCGGTCGGGTGGAGAGCCTATCAGCGGCAGCTCTTACTGAGGGCGGATCGATGCGGCGGGTAATGGCGTTGAGTTTGGCAATCATGGCGGTCGGGTGCGGGCACTCGTCGGACGATTGGATACGCCAGTTGAAGGACGCTGACGTGGTTAAGCGACGCGAAGCGATACGGGAACTCGCCTCAATGTCATCCGAGGCCGGGCGCGTGGTGCTGGCCCTGAGCGAGGCTCTCAGCGACGAGAACAGCTACGTCCGTCATGACGCGGCACTCGCCCTGGGAAAGTTCGGGGCGGAAGCCAGGCCGGCGACCCCCGCCTTACTCGCCGCGAGAAAGGACAAGGAGTTGAGCGTCCGCAAGGCGGCGGCGGAGTCCTTGAAACGGATCGATCCGGAAGCGGCGGCAAAGGCGGGAGTGAAGTGAATCTGAAAGTGCGAAAAGGTTTGAGATCAGGACAAAATGCTCGGTACTCAGTACCCAGTACTCAGTACCCAGTACTCGGTACTCGGTATGTCCTGATCACTGACCATTGACCACTTGCAATGAAATACGCTATCGTCATTCCGGACGGCTGCGCCGACGAGGCGCAGGAGTCACTCGGCGGCAAGACGCCGTTGCAGGCGGCGCACAAGCCGAACATGGATCGCATCGCCCGCGAAGGCGTCGTCGGCCGGTCGAATAACGTGCCGGTGCCGTTGACGCCGGCCAGCGACGTGGCGACGTTGAGCCTGTTCGGTTATGATCCGCTCCAGGTTTACACCGGCCGCGCCCCGCTCGAAACCGCTGCGATGGGTATCCCTCTTGGTCCCGACGACTGGGCCATCCGCTGTAATCTCGTCACCGTCGAAGACGGCCGCATGCGTGACTTCACCGCCGGCCACATCAAGAACGACGACGGTAGGGCGCTCATCCAGGCCGTGAACACGACACTGGGCGGCGGCAAACTGGAGTTCCATCCCGGCGTCAGTTATCGCAACATCCTCGTCTATCGCGGCGCCGCGCCTTTTTCCGCCGAGACGAAGACGCAGCCGCCGCACGATATTCCGGATAAGCCCGTTGTCGATCATCTACCGACGGGGCCGGGGAGCGACCTGCTGCGCGACTTGATGGAGCGGAGCAAGGCCGTCCTGAGCGCCCACCCCGCGAACCGCGCTCGTAAGGAACGCGGCGAGAAACAGGCGACACAAATCTGGTTGTGGGGCCAGGGCAAGGCGCCGAGCCTACGACCGTTCGCCGAGGTGTACGGCAAGCGCGGCGCCATCCTCAGCGCCGTCGATCTGGTACGCGGCGTCGGCGTGCTGCTCGGCTGGACGCGCATCGATGTGCCCGGCGCCACCGGTTATCTCGATACCGACTACGCCGCCAAGGGCCGTTACGGCGTCGAAGCGCTGGCGAAACACGACCTCGTTTGCGTCCACGTCGAGGCGCCCGACGAGGCGTCGCACGAGGGCCGGGTCGATGCGAAAGTGAAGGCGCTGGAGGAGATCGACCGCCACGTCGTCGGGCCGCTTCTGGAGGCTCTACCAAAGCACGGCGACTGGCGTATTCTGGTCTCACCGGACCATCGCACGCCGCTGCGGACACGCGCGCACGCCTACGGCATGGTGCCGTTCGCCCTGGCCGGCACCGGCGTCGCGTCGCGCGGTCAGACGACGTATGACGAGGTCGTCGCCGAGACGAGTCCACTCGCCTTCGAGAAGGGGCACGAGCTGATGCGCATGTTTCTGGGATGAAACCTGAGTGCCGCTTGCGGCTTAGCGGGGGCCGCCAAGCCGCAAGAGGCGGAAAGAAGGGATTGCAGGATGCAACTCCGCGATTACACTTTTTTAGGCACCACCCGCAGCCTCTGCCCCGAGTGCCGCCGGCTGGTCGATGCCAAGATCATCGTCCGCGAGGGCCGCGTCTACTTCCGCAAGCGCTGCCCCGAGCACGGCGTCATCGAGGACTTCGTCTGCTCCGACGTCGCCTACTACGACCGCAATGAGTTGAGCCAGCCGGCGCGCCTTCCGCGCGAATTCGGCGCCCGCTCCGACAAGGGCTGTCCTTACGACTGCGGCCTCTGTCCCGAACATGAACAGCACACCTGCGTCGGGCTGATCGAAGTCACCTCCAATTGCAACCTCAAATGTCCGATGTGTTTCGCCGAGTCGGGGCCGGGTGGAAAGAACATCGACTTCGCCACTTACACGAAGATGGTGGACCGCTACGTCTCCCTCGAAGGCGTCGCGGACATTCTGCAACTGTCCGGCGGCGAGCCGACGCTGCATCCCGACCTCGTGCGCATGGTCCGCTACGCCTACGAACAGCCGATCCTCGCGGTGATGATTAACACCAACGGCATCCGCCTGGCGCGCGACGAGGCGCTCGTCGAAGAACTGGCGACGATGCGCGATCGCGTCGAAATCTACCTGCAATTCGACGGCCTGGAAGAACGCACTTACGAGCTTCTGCGCGGCGAGGAGCTGCTGAAGACGAAGCTCGCCGCCCTGGAGAATCTGCGCAAGCACAACCTGCGCTGTTCGCTGGTCTGCACGGTCGATCACAATACGAACCTGCACGAGGTCGGCCGGGTGCTGCAATTCGGCCTGGAACGGCGGATCGTGCGCGGCATCAGCTACCAGCTGGCGACGTACTGCGGCCGGCACCTCGACCCGCAAGATTTGGAAAAACGCGTCACGATGCCGGACCTCGTCAAGGCGCTGGTGACGCAAACCGACGGTATGTTGGCCGAGGACGACTTCCTGCCGCTGCCGTGCGCCCATCCGAACTGTCACATGATGTCGTACCTCTATCGCGGCGGCGCCAGAGTGACGCCGGTGAACCGCATCATCGACGTGCGCAAGCACATGGACCTGGTCGCCAACAGCGTCGTCTGGTCGCCGGCGCGCGGCCGGCAGATCGTGGCCAAGTACCTGGAGAGCGCCGGCGGCTGCGGCTGCGGGCCGAGCGGTTGCGGCCCGGAAACGGCGCCGGACCCGGCGCTCGACGACTTCATCGTCAAGGGACTGGCCGAGCAGCTCAACGGCGAAGAGGTGTTCCGTGTCACGCTAACGGCGTTTCTCGACGTGCATAATTTCGATACGCGGCGGGTGATGAAGTGTTGCCTGGCGCACATCCTCCCGAGCGGCCACGTGGTGCCGTTCTGCGCCTACAACACGCTGTATCGCGATGGATTCGTGCCGCTGCCGCCGCTGGTTGACGCCGAGCGCCGGTCGCTGGCAATGGTGACATCGTGAATTGCCGCTTGCGGCTTAGCGGGTTTGGACCGCTACGCCGCAAGCGGCAATTCCACCGCGCTTTACTTCTTCTCCGGGACGACTTCCAGGATCACTTCGACCTTGGTGTCCTTCGGAGGAATGCTCGAAGTCAAGGCGGTGTAGACGCGGTTCTCGGGCGCCTTGGGGCTACGGATCGGCAGGTCCATCATCGCCGATTCCATGTTGCATACACAGATCACATCGCCGAAGTTGGCCAGGTAATTCGGGTTCTTCGGGTCTTCGGGGTCCACCACGAAGCGACTGCCGCCGAATACCCAATCCTGTTCCATCGGCTTGGTGGTCTTCGCGTCCTGGATCCAGTCCTGCGCGCGGGCCGTCACGAGCTTGCCGTCCTTCTGGTATTGCAGCGTCACCCTGATGACCGAACCGCTGGCGGGGACGTACTTCGGTGCGAACTGGACCGGCGTGCCAGCCTTGGCATTGGCGCCGAGCAGCGCGGTGTGGATGCGGCGGGCATCGACGTCGGTGGTCAGGATGTATTCGTGTTCCTTCGTGTTCTTGCGGCACAGCAGCCCTTCGAGCTGGCCTTCGCGCAGGCAGACGGTGGCGACCACGATCACGCGCCGCTTGTCGCCCTGTACCTCGAAGAAGAGGTTCTTGTCGATCTCGGTGCGCTTGACGGCGGGAGGAGGTTCTTCCTTCCGCTCGATAGGCGCGGACTCGATTCTTGTCATCGCAAACCAGACCGCCGCTGTCCCCGCCACGGCGAGAAACACGGCGGTCGTCAGCAGCCAGGGGTGGCGTATTCCCGGCGGACGGTCGGAGGAGAGTAGGGCGCGCGTGTCTTTACCCAGCGCCCACAGATCTTCCGTGGGGCGGTCTTCCGTCAGACCAGCCTTGTCGGTGTTCGAGCGGAGTGTGGTATCCATATCCATAGTTTAGCGGCACCGACGCGGTCGCGTAAAGGAGAAAATCGAAGCAGCGTTTAGATCAAGTAGCTCGAAGCAGATGTTCGACGTGAGACAGGCCGATGTCCGGAATTCGTCCACCCCGAGGCTGCGATGGAAATCGAAAGTGAACCGCGCGAACAGCACGGCTTCCGCCGTACCCGGTGCGGATGCGAGATTTGTCGCGCTCCGTGTCGGCACATGCCGGGCAGCCTGGACGTCGCCGACCTGACTCGCCTTTGTCCGACGGGTGTTGACGTCTTCGTCTGGGCGGAACAGCATCTTCGCGCCGTGATCGATAAACCTTTTCCCACCCTCGTCCCGGCAAGGCAGGCCAACGGCCATTGCCACTGGCTCTTCGACGGCAGGTGTGCCGTCCACGAACAGGCACCCTACAGCTGCGCCTTTTTCGATTCGCACATGACTGAAGAAGAGGTTGACCGGCGTTCCGCGGCGACCATCCGAGCGCGGCAAGAGGATTCGGCGGGAGACGGCCTCTACTATCGCGTGTGGCAGCACCTGCGTCGCAAGGGACTGACCGCCCCGTCCGGTGACCGGGACGCACTGGCGGAAGACGTCAGCAGGATTCGGCGCAACGCCGAAAGAAGCCGGCGGCGGCTGGAGTAGCCGCTCATTTCGGCCGATCGAAGGCGTCGACCAACTCGTCGATGACCTCGTCGCTCATGCGCCGCACCTCACCGATGGCCCGACTGTTGATGACCGCTTCGGCGGTCGATTCCAGCACTTCCAGGCGGTCGAAGGCGTCCAGCACGCTCGTTCCCAGCACCAGTACGCCGTCATTCTCCAGTATGGCGATGGGTCGCTGAGGCGAAACCAGTGCCGCGATGCGCTCGCCGTCTTCGTACTGGAGGCCGAAGGGGATCACGGTCACGTCGCGCAGGAACAGATAGCTTTCGGGAATGGTGCGCGTGTCGAGAAGAATCGGAGTGACGCCGAACGCCGTGGCGTTCACCGGGATGGCGTTGACGATCGAGCGGATTTCGGGGTGACGGCGGTAAACGGCCTGATGGATGCGCGCGGCGCGGCTGGGCTGCTTGCCCGCCTCGCGCCGGCCGTCGCGCACCAGCGTCAATTGCCCGACTTCGACATCCTGGCGGTCGGTCCGGTAAGAAGTCATCAGGAACGAGTCGCCGTCGAGTCGGGCGGAGAAGCTGCCCTCGGTGCTGGTCATCAACCGCTGCCGATAACCGCGGCGCACGAACTCGCAGATCTCACGCCGCAGGGTTTTCTCCAAGATCGTGGCCGGGCCGGGCGAAAACTCCGCCATCGGTGAACGCGGCGCTTGCGACAGCACCAGTTGCTCGGCGGTGAGATAGCGGACTTCACCGAGCATTGCGGCCTTGATGATCGTCTTGGCCGTGAACTCCAGCGTCTCGAAGCGCTGGAACGCTTCCGGCAGGTCCGCGCCGCCGATGACGACGCCGTGATTTTCCAGGAGGACGCAGTTCGATCCCTGGGCGAAAACGTCGGCGATCTTTTGGCCGAGCGTCTCGCTTCCCGGCAGGGCGTAGGTCGCGTAGCCCACGGGACCGCAGACATGATGGGCCTGCGGAAAAAGCGTGGTGTCCGGCACCGTGCGGCAGATGCTGAAGGCGACCAGCGCGACGGGGTGCGCATGCACGATGGCGCGCAGGTCGGGGCGCCGGCGGTAGATGGACTGGTGGAAGGGGTACTCCGACGAAGGCCGGTGCAAGCCCTCGACGCCGCCGCCGGCCTTGAGGCATACAACGTCCTGCGCTCGCAGGTTACCCTTGTCGATGCGCGCGGGCGTGATCCAGACGTCGTCGTTCTCGTCGCGGACGGACAGGTTGCCGCCCGAGGTGGTCGTCATCCGGAAACGGTAGATGCGATCCATCGCCTGCACGAGTTCGTCGCGTGGATGAATCAGCGGGCGGGACGGATTCATGGGACGCCTCCGTATCGCGGACCGTGGGAGCGCACTCGATCGACCCTTTGGGAGCATATTATCTCGGCACGCAAGAGTCTCACGAGCCGCGACCGTCAGGGAGCGCTTTCAATAACGCTCC
>JBBQPD010000150.1:0-9749 GCA_038331535.1 Gemmatales bacterium
CGAAGCCCGCACCCGTCCGAGATGGGCGGCTAAACGCTTGTATGCGCACCTCCGTGAGGAGCGACGATTATGATGGAGGCCGAATGGTTGGCTTGCACTAACCCGGAGCCGATGCTGAAATATTTGGAGGACAAGTCTACCGACCGCAAGTTGCGACTCTTCGCTTGTGCGTGTTCTTATCGTGTTGGGCATCTATTGACGGATGAACGGAGTCGCATTGCAGTAAACATGGCAGAGTTGTTTGCCGATGGACATGTAGATCGCCAAGGGCTAGCCGAGGTCAGAAATCGTTATCGAGATGAGAATGCCTTGACGGGCTATGTCTTCACTGAGATGGGTGAGGCGGTAAAGGAGAACTCATCGCACGCCGCACTTGGATCAGCGTACTGGGCTAGACATATTGCATTTTTTCGAGGATTGGTCAGCCGAACGGTTGCTGACCTAACCGATGTCGATTGCCTGCGCTCTGATGCGAAGGAGCGAGTTGTGCAGAGCAACCTTCTTCGCGAGCTTTTCGGCAATCCTTTTCAGCCCATCTGCCTCAATCCAATTTGGCAGGTATGGCATGACGGCGCGGTCGTCAAACTGGCCATCTCCATTTACACCGACCGCGCCTTCGACCGCCTGCCCATCCTCGCCGATGCCCTTGAAGACGCCGGCTGCGACAACGCCGACATCCTCGCCCATTGCCGTCAACCGGGCGAACATGTGCGCGGCTGCTGGGTTGTCGATTTGCTGCTCGGCAAGACGTGATGCCTCGCGGTCAAGGCGTGCGGTGGCGCCGGCGTGATCGTGGGGCGAGTTGCTGTAACACTTCTTCCCACGAGTTCAGATCGGCCATGCGAACGCCGACTTCCTCCAACTGCGCTCGATTCTTAATCGAGTCGAGGGCGCGGAGCATTTCCGGGGGTGGGTCTCCTAGATAGTGATTTGCCAAACGCAATACGAAATCCCGAGCCTCTTGTAGTCGGCCCTTTTGAATAATTGCTTGGTACGTGACAGACTCTTCCATCGCGATTACTCCTTCCAGCAGCTGGGATGATAACGCTTTGGAATAGCGAAGCCCCATAAGCCCATACGTCGCCGTCCACATCCGGGCCGCGTCGGCAGCCGTTCCACTACTGAGGCGCGCTTTCATTCGCTCAATTACGCCAGGTATCTGATCGCCGCGCACGTCAGTGAGCGGAGCCAGCGGCAACAACCCCGAATCGCCATCGAGAAGCCGACCGACAGGAACTTGCCACAGGCGGACCACACGGTAATGGAACGTCCGGTACGTTTCGCCGCCGAACCGGCATTCGTACAGGCCGTTGATGCCGCGAAGGTTCGCCTTCGGCGCGAGCAGCAAGACCGCACTTCGCACTGGCAGGCCGTGACGATCCTCCAGGAGTGCGTTGTCCAGGTGCATTCGACGCGGCAGCGAGCGGTCGGGGCCGGATTGAAATTCAACGTGCAGAATCCAGTCCGGTGGTCCGCATATACGTAGCACCTTGTCTGCGCCGCCGCTGACCGTGGACGTGTCCGCGTCTATCACGGTCGCGGGGCCGCTCGGCAGCTCGAACAACGCGGGCCAGCTTGCCGGCGATTCTTCGAGGAGCATCTTCAGCGTCGCGTCGAACGGCTTCGACATCACCGTCTCCCCTCGCCACTAATAGCAGACGCGGGGCACGGCAGCAAGCACTCACGCCGCCTTCCGCTGTGGCGCCTCCGGATACTTGATGCGCGAGTGGAACAACGCGATCAGCCCCTTGCAGACGCTCTCCTCGACTGTCTTTAGCTCGGTCAGCGTCAGGCCGCTCTCCTCGAACTGGCCGTCGAGCAGCCGTTTCATCAACATCTCGCGGACCAACTTGCGCAGACTGCCCGGCGTCGGCTGCGACAGCGCCCGGCTCGAACTCTCCACGGCGTCGGCCAGCATGACGATACCGGCTTCGCGCGAGCGCGGCTTCGGGCCGGGGTAACGGAACGACGCCTCCAGCGGGTTCGGGCTGCCGTCCGCCAATGCCGGCGCGTTGCCAGCCTCCTCCTGTGATTTCAGAGCTTGCCGATAGAAATACTCCACTAACGTCGTGCCGTGGTGCTGCTCGACGAAATCGACGATCGGCCGCGGTAAGCGGTATTGCTGCGCGAGGGCGACGCCGTCCTTGACATGGCCGATGATGATGAGCGTGCTCAGCGCCGGCTCCAGGTCGTCGTGGCGGTTCTCGCCGGTCTGGTTCTCGATGAAGTAGTGCGGTTTCAGCATCTTGCCTACATCGTGGAAATAGCTGCCGACGCGCGTCAGCAGCGGGTTGGCGTTGATCGCCTCGGCTGCCGGCTCGGCCAGCGTCGCCACTGTCATGCTGTGCGTGTAAGTTCCTGGCGCCCGTCGTACCAGTTCCTGCAACAACGGGTGCGAGCCGTCCGCCAGCTCCAGCAGGCTCACGTCGGTCACCACGGCGAAAAGCCGTTCGACGACCGGCAACAGGCCGCTAACGAGGAAGCCGGACAGCGCCCCCCAGGCCAGGCCACGCAGGGCGTCGAAGGCGATCAGGCTCGCCTTCTGGTTGCCGTACAGGCCGACGGCGGACGACATGGCGGCGTAGGCGATGCCGGCGAGGAGGCCGACTTCCACCAGGCGGGTGCGCGTGCGCACGCTGCGCAGCACCAGTACCGCCGTCATCTGTCCGCCCGTCGCCACCAGGAAGTCGTTCAGCCGGCCGCCCAGCGACACGACCGTCGCCAGCGTCAGCGTCAGCGACATCAGCAGCGCGAACTGCGGATTGTAGGCGATGGCCAGGATCAGGGCGGTGACGGTCAGCGGGATGAGAACGGCGTGCCACGGCGCCCGGCTCAACACCAGGGCGAGGCTCAAGGTGAGGAGCACCAGGGCGCAAACGCCGGCGATTTTCGGCAGACTCTGGGCCAGCGCCGGCTGGAAGCGGATGACGTAGAGGACGACCAGGGCCGACAGCAATCCCAGGACGAGGAACAGCGCGGCGGAGCGGCGGACGCGGTCGCCGACGCTGCGGCCACGCACGAACGCCTTGTTTTCCTCGCGGAGAAGCAACATCTGCGCTTCGGTGATCGGCTGGCCGCGCGGCACCAGCAGAGCGCCGGACGGGTACAGGTCGAGGACCGGCGGCTCGGCGTTGCGCACCGCCTGGCAGTCGCGATCGTCGCGCCGCTCGGGCGGCAGTCGCTCGACGGCCTCGTCGCGCTTGCGGTCGGTCAGCGCCTGGTTGACGACGGCGAACTCGACGCGGCTGCGCAGCTCGTAGCCGAACAGTTCGCCGGCCCGGAATGATAGCGGCGGGCCGAAGGAAATGCCGAGCACGGCGGCCCCGAGCGCGGTGTAGAAGACGACGGCCAGTCGGAGCAGCACGGCGCGCCGCCACAGGTTGGGCAGCACCGGCTCTTCCGACCGCGACGAACGGCGCCGGCCATCCCACTGGCCCAGGCGCGAGGGTTTTTTGAGGGGAAACATATCGTGGATGACAGGGTGACAGGGTGACCGGGTGACAAGGTGACAGAAAAGCGATCCTGTCACCCGGTCACCTTGTCACCTTGTCACCTTGTCACCCTGTCACTCCTTTTTCCTTCGGGGCTTTTCTTCGTCGTAAGCCCGCAGAATTAGCTGGACCAGCGGGTTGCGGACGATGTCGCCTTCGCCGAGATGGACGACGGCGATGCGTTCGATGTTCTTCAACCGCTGGACTGCGTCGATCAAACCGCTTCGCGTCTCCTTCGGCAAGTCAATCTGGGTAACGTCGCCCGTCACGATGATCTTGGAGCCGTGCCCCATGCGCGTCAGGAACATCTTCATCTGCGCGATGGTCGTGTTCTGGCCCTCGTCGAGAATGATGACGGCCTGGTTAAGCGTACGGCCCCTCATGTACGCCAGCGGCACGATCTCGATGATGTCGTTTTCCATGTAGAGCTTGACCTGTTCGCGCTCCATCATGTCGTTGAGCGCGTCGAACAGCGGCCGCAGGTACGGATTCACCTTGGCGATCATGTCGCCGGGTAGGAAGCCGAGCCGTTCGCCGGCCTCGACCGCCGGCCGGCACAGGACGATCTTCTTGACGAGCGCCTGCCGCAACATGCTCACAGCGATGCCGACGGCGAGATAGGTTTTTCCCGTGCCCGCCGGACCTACGCAAACCGTCAGGTCGTGATCTTTCATCGCCTTGACGTAGCGCGCCTGGCCATCGGTGCGCGGCTTGACGAAGCGGCCGCCCTCAATGACCTTCTCACCCGCCGGGCCGACGCGCGCGCCGCCCTGGAGAATGACCTCCAGCACGGACTTGACCTCTTCCATCGTCAGGGCGCCTTGCTGGCGCAGCAGTTGGCGCAGCTGGGCGAAGATGCGCTCGGCGAGGGCGAGTTGGTCGTCGCTGCCCTTGATGAGGATCTGGTCGCCGCGGCCGACGATCTGCGCCCCCAGGGCGTTCTTAATCTCGCGCAAATACGTGTCGCGGCTGCCGAACAGCAGCAGGGCTTCTTCACGGCTATCGAGAGTAATGGTGCTTTCAGTCATGTCCGCCTTCGGGGTCAAAAGCTGGGGAGTGCTTGTATCCTCCGACACGGAGGAAGCAAGAGGAGTTCACGCGCCGTGAACATTTGTCCGCCGAACTAGGATGTTAGCCCGAAGCGCTAGCGAGGGGTCAGTAGTTCCCCGCATGCATCCAGTTAAGCAGCTGGAAGGTACTCGCCCTCCAAGTTGTAGGGATTCTCGATCAATGGGAAGGCGGCGGGCTTGCCCCGCCGCTTCTGCTATGCTGGTGGTACAGCTGTCCTACTCCCGGAGTTTTCTGTTGCAATACCCTTAACTGGATGCATGAGGGGGTCCGTTGTTCCCTCACTGGCGCGTCGGGCTAATGTCCTCGTGCCGTGGAAAGCTTTTGTCCGCCAGCCCTAACAACAACTCGCTTGTAGGTAGCGACCCATGGTGAACGCCCTGCAACCCGAACGATGTGCGCTGCTGTTGCGCGCCCTGGCGGATCCCGTGCGCCTGCGTCTCGTCCGCGTCCTCTTTCGCGGTCCGGCGTGTGTCACCGCACTGGCCACAACGCTCGCCCTCGGGATCCAGGACGCCTCCCATCACCTGGCTATCCTTCGACAAGGCGGCATTGTGGCCAGTGAGAAACGGGGCCGTTTCGTCTTTTATCAGTTGGCCCCGGCAGTCCGATCGTCTCTGCGGTCGGACGCGAACTGCGAGCGGCTCGACCTGGGCTGCTGTTGCTTGGCCTGGCCACGACAAGGGCAGGTTCCGAGGGAGACGGATTGATGCGGTCCGATCGCCGCTGGCGGCTTAGCGGGGAACGCCCGCTAAGCCGCCAGCGGATCTACTGGCACGCCGCTTTCGCGCTCGAATAAATCGCTCGACGATTCGTCTACGAACTTATATTCTTACACTCTGACGATAAAACGAATGTTGCAGCGATGTGGTTTCCCACCCGCCGATTCCTCTTTCATGGAGAATCACGTGCCTCGATCGTCTCACCTTCGTCGCGCGGCTTTCACGTTAATCGAGTTGTTGGTGGTGATCGCCATCATCGCCGTGCTCATCGGCCTCTTGTTGCCGGCGGTGCAGAAAGTTCGCGAGGCCGCCGCCCGAATGAGCTGCCAGAACAACTTGAAGCAAATCGGCCTGGCGTATCAAAATTACGCAGGCACCTACAACGAATCCTTCGCGCCCAGTATGATTAGCGACCCAAACAAGCCCGTCGGTTGGGGTATCTTCCTGCTGCCTTACATTGAGCAGGGCAACCTTTACCAGCAGTACAACTTCGGCGCCCCCTTCTTCTACACGAACGCAGCCTTCGGCATCAATAACCAGGCGGTAGCCAACACGCCGATCAAGCAGTATCTCTGCCCGTCGTCCCCGCAACGCACGGGCCCCTACTCCTACACGTTCAACTACCCCGGTTACCCTCCCACGACCTGGCAGGCTTACGCTGCGGACTATTCGCCCCTCGCCGGCGTGAGCAACTCCCTGATCAATTACCTGGGGATGACTACGTCCTCGACCAGCGGCGCGCTGCAGCGCGACCTGCCGACCAAAATCCTGGCTTTGACCGACGGGACTTCCAATACGATCCTGGTGGCCGAGATTGCCGGGAAGAGCGAACTATTCCGCAACGGAAAGGACGTCGGCCAGCAGCTGTCTGGTTTTTACGGCGGCGTGGGCGGCTGGGCTGACGCCACCAGTTCCGGTTCGGCGCTCTACGGCTCCTCGGCCGACGGCACGGTCGCTCCTGGTTCTTGCGGCATCAATTGCTCCAACGACTACGGCCTCTACTCGTTCCACACCACGGGCGCCAACGTGCTACTGGCCGATGGCTCCGTCCGCTTTCTGTCGGCGAGCGTGGACATCAGAATCCTTTGTGGGCTGGTGACACGGGCCGGGGGCGAAGTGCTGGGGAGTTTCTGAGCTTCTTATCCGCGACTGAGCAAAGGGATCGGTTCATGCCGCAGTGGTACTCCTGCCTCCGCTACGCCCGTGTTGCGCTGGCGCTGATCCTGGTCATCCTGGCGCCGTCCTGTTCGGGCGGTCCGAAGCCCGTTTTCCCTGTCCGCGGTGAGGTTGTCGACACCCAGAAGAAACCCGCCGTGGGGGCGATGATCGTTTTCAACTCGGTCAATCCCGCCTCGAATGATCTGCCCAAGCCGGTCGGCCACGTCGGCCCGGACGGGAAGTTTAGCCTCACTACCTACAAGGAAGGGGACGGGGCTCCCGCGGGCGATTATGTCTTAACCATCACGTGGCAGACGCCGAAGAAGACGCCGCTCGATCCTGAAGGAGCCGACAAGTTACAGGGCCGCTACGCCAACTTGGAACGATCGCGCTTGCGCTTTACCGTCGAAAGCAAGAGTGACAACGAGATCCCCCCGATCAAACTGGAGTGATTTCCGCTGCTGACCGTAAGCGTCCGGCACTTCCCAGAATGGGCTTAGACGTGGTTTCAAAACCTCTCCCCCAACCCCCTCCCCTACGAAGGGAGGGGGCGAATCCTTGTCTGCTCCCCCTTCCCGCGCAGGGAAGGGGGGCGGGGGATTAGGTTTGGAAACCACTTCTTACAGAACTGCGACTGTCAGGCAGGGGCGGTAGGGGCGCCGGCCAGCAAATCGATCTACGCTCACCGAATCCCGCCAAAAATCGCAAGTTCGAAATACTTCCAGAAGCAGTCCACATCCCGGAAACCGATCTCGCGCAGCCAGTGACACTGCTCCTCGACTGGGGCAAGGATGTTGGCGGCGCGGTCCGGCCGGCTGACGTAATCGCGATACACTTGATCTGGCGCCACGTCCTCGCCCCGGTCGCGGCGTCGTTCAAGAAGGTAGTCGCTCATGGCCTCATTGAAGAGGTTCTCGACGCGCGGAGACGGGCTGGCGACATGCTCGCAATTGAGGAATGAGCCGCCGTCCGTCAACAGACTAAATATCTCCTCGTAGAGTTGCCTCTTGCGGTCGTGGGTGAGGTGGTGAATCGCGTAGCCGCTTATCACCGCGTCGAACGATCCTTCCACTTGCTGCCGCCAGAGCGGACTTGAAAGGTCGGATTCAGCCGCCGTCGCACGCGGGCCGTAAGGTTCGAGGCGTTCGGACGCCTGTTCCAGCATGGGCGGCGAGTAATCGAGCGCAATTCCCGTCGCTTCCGGAAACGCGTCCAACGTCGCGGCCAAGAGAATCGCATCGCTGGAGCCGAGGTCGAGGACGCGACGGGGCGACTTCGGGGCCGAACGCAGCAGGCGCAGCATCACCTCCATTTGTCGCTTACGATCGGGAAGAAGACGCGAGCGCTCGTGAACGAAAGCCATTGCGACTTCACGTTGTTTCCACACTTCGGAGTGCATCGGGCCCGCCTTTTTCTTTTCGCGCTATGGACGCGAACAACGGACCTGCTTGGAGTCAATCGTCCCTACCCGCTTCATCGCTCTACGGCCAAACGGTGGTCTTCGCGGCGACCGTCGCCAAGACGATCCCGGGCACCGGCGTGCCGACCGGCAGCGTGAACTTTTACTTCTGAGCCAAATCGTCCGTGGAACTCACACGCTGAGAAGATGCATTATGCGCCCAGACACGGAAGTCCCACTCTTCGCCGCCGACGAAGCAGGTATGGAAGTCGGCGACGCACAGGTTGTAGACCGTCGTCACCTCTCCCTTAATGACTGCGCAACGCCTGAGCATAGCGACGCGCCTCCATGCGCCGGCTGCCGATGAAGTAACAGGTCTCACTGCTGGTCTGGCCGTTGATCGTCCGTTCGCGGTGGCACATGCCGATCGTGGTCAGACCCGGCCACAACGCGCGATCCCGGATGTCGGCCACGTGCCGCACCATCACGCAGGAGCGCTCCTCTTTCCGGCCGTGGCTGTGTTCCGTGGTCGTGACCTGGCGCACGGCGGCGGGCAACTCTCCCTTTAGGGCCGCGGCCACCGCCTGTTGAATGTCGTCCAGCAACCGTTCTCGATTGCCCTGGACGACCAAGACGTAATTCGCGAAAGCGACAAGTAGCCAATTTTCCGGCGAAAACTGCTCTCCCCCCAACCTACGCGTCTCCGGTAGTCTCAGCGGCAAAGATCGCTCCTTCTCGTTCTCCGCGTGAGGCGCACCATGTCTCGCCAGGCCACCACTCCGCGCTCCGACAACTGCATCCATCTCACCCTCCTTCTGGTGCTGTTGCGCGCAACTGCGTTGGTCCTCCTGACGGACACTTCGTTTGGTAATTTTGCCTCGGCGACTGCCAGGAGTTTGTTCGGTAATTTTGCCTGCGCGGCGAGGGCTGCGCCGGCGCTCCCTTCCTCTGCCGGTGTCCGGCAGGGTTCGTTTGGTAATTTTCAGTGCGCGGAGCCGAGGGCCGCCCAGCGCGAGCCGAGTTCGTTCTGTAATTTCGACCCTGCGCGACGTGCCGACCTCGCGGCCAGGCCGGCTGGTCCTCCCATGCTTCCGAGCGGCCGCGCCCAGTTCGTTCGGTATTTTTCGGTTGCTCTGGGCGGTGTCGCCTTCGACTCCGTGTTACCGATCGATACTTCGTAACGCCTGCTGGAAGAAAGGAGCAAATTTGGTCGAACCCGCTGGCCGCGTCCGGGGTGCGCGCCCGCCTTCGGTTACTCCGACCACGAAGCTCGCCGGATTCTCATGGTTACTCGATGCCGCGGAGAATAAAATGAATCCACCTGTCCACAAGCGCTCAGCTCACACAGTACCTGTTGTAGAGGGGCGTTCGGCAACCCTTCATGCCGCGCGCAAACGACCGAGCACCCTGTTTCTCCGACACAAGGAACCGATCCATGAGCCAAGCCGTTCTGTTACCCACCCGCCGCCTTTTCCTCGGCTCGCTGGCGGTCGGGCTGGGCACGTCGTCCTTCTTCACGGTCCGCGGGGCGTTCGCCGAAGAACTCTCGAAGACGCCGCGCCTGACCGAAGGACCGTTCTACCCCGATAAGCTGCCGCTCGACACCGACAACGACCTGATCATCATCAACAACTCCATCACGCCGGCCGTCGGCGAGATCACCCACCTGACGGGCCGCGTGCTCAGCGTCAGCGGCGAGCCGATCAAGGACGCTGTCGTCGAGATCTGGCAGTGCGACGCGCACGCCGTCTACCTCCACACGCGCGACAGCGGCCCGAAGAAGGACAAGCAGGACAAGAACTTCCAGGGCTTCGGCCGTTTCACCACCGACTCCAAGGGCGGCTATCGCTTCCGGACCATCAAGCCGGTCGCGTATCCGGGTCGCCCAGCTCCGCATATCCACTTCAAGAT
>JBBQPD010000151.1:0-9730 GCA_038331535.1 Gemmatales bacterium
CGTCGAGGGCTTCGCCCTGAAGGACGCGAAGGAAGAGCAGACCGTGAAGGTGGCGCTCGGCGAGCTGCGCAACAACCTGAAGGAATACCTGGAGACGGCGGGCAAGAAGCGCGCGTTCCGCGACGACGAACGGCCGCTGGAACTGAAGCACCTCAAGGTCGTCGCCCTCGTTCAGGACGACGAGACGAAGGAGATTCTCCAGGCCGCGCAGGTCGAGGTGCCGGAGGCGAAGTAAGGACGAGGGTTCGTTTCTTGATCTTCCGGTGGACTGCATCATGCGTCTGAAGACCATCGGAAGATCAAAAGCTGATAGCTGTCAGCTAACAGCTATCAGCTCTTTCTCGTATCCAATTGCTGCTGGGTACGGGCGGGCAACCCGAAGGTCAATAGCCGCGAGCGTCTCGCGAGTGCCGAACTCCCCGCGCTCGTGAGACGCTCGCGGCTAAACGAAGCGGGTTATCCGATTAAAAGGTTACTATCATATCCCCTGTGAGTCCCGTTCTGGTCTGTCCTGCCCGGATTCATTCGCGTACCCACGAGCGCACCTCCCCGTCCCCAGCTTCTCACGGCAACCTGGCATGAGTGTTCAGGGCGACTCCTCCGAAACACCTCTGGACGAACAGCGCGCCAGGAGCGCGGCACCGGAAGAGCGCGAAGCCGCGCGCCGGCGAACCGAACAGCGGTTGCGAGAAAGCGTCGAGCTGGCCCACGGCATTCTGGAGGTCGTGCCGGCCGGGGTCATGAAATTCAGCCTGGATGGAGCGGTTCTTCATGCCAACACCGAGGCCCAGCGCGTGCTGGGACTGTCGTGGGAATCGCTGTCGCGCCGCTTTATCCGCGATTGGGAGCCGGAGACGATCCATGAAGACGGCCGGCCGTTCCCGGCGTCGGACTACCCCGTCTCGAAATGTCTCCAATCCAGCCAACGTCAGCCGCCCGTCACCATCGGCGTCCGCCGTCCGGACGGCCGAGTCACCTGGGCGGTCTACATCGCCGTCCCCATCTTCGAGGGCGCGACGGGTCGGCTCACCGGCGCCGTCGTCACTTTCTACGACATCACCGAACAAAAGCGTGCCGAGGAGGCGCTGCGCGAGAGCGAGTCTCGCTACCGCGACCTCGTCGAGAACGCGCACGACCTCGTCCAGAGCGTCGGGCCGGACGGCCGGTTCCTGTTCGTCAACCGGGCCTGGCTGAAAGCGCTCGGTTACGCCGAGGCCGACCTGCCGAACCTGAGCGTGTTTCAGGTCATCCATCCCGACTCGCAGGCCCACTGCCGGGAAATCTTCGCCCGCCTCATGGCCGGGGAGACGGTCGCGGACATTCAGGCAACCTTCGTGACCCGCGCCGGCCGGTCCCTCGAACTCGAAGGACGGGCGACCGCGCGGCGCGCGGGCGGCCGGGTCATCGCCACCCACGCCATCTTTCGCGACGTCGCCGAGCGGAAACAGGCCCGCCTGGCGCTGGAGCGGGCGGAAGCCAAGTATCGCGGTATCTTCGAGAACGCCGTCGAAGGCATCTTCCAATCGACGCCCGAGGGCCGCTTTCTGACGGCCAACCCGGCCCTGGCGGCCATGCTCGGTTATTCCTCGCCGGACGACTTCATCGCCACGGTCCGCGACATCCCGCGCCAGCTGTACGCCGACCCGGAGCGGCGAGCGAACTACGCCCTGCTGCTCGAAGGCGACGGCGTGGTTCACGGCTTCGAGTGCCGTTTCGTCCGCAAGGACGGCAGCCGCATCTGGGTCGCGCTCAGCGCCCGCGCTGTCCGCGATCCAGCCGGAACCCTCCTCCTCTACGAAGGCACGGTCCAGAACATTACCGCGCGCAAGCAGCTCGAAGAGCAGCTGATTCAGTCGCAGAAGATGGAAGCCGTGGGCAAGCTGGCGGGCGGGGTGGCGCACGATTTCAACAACCTGCTGACTGTCATCAACGGCTACAGCGAGGTGCTGTCCTATCAGCTGGCGCCTGACGACCCGGTGCGCGAAATGGTCCGGGAGATTCAGAAGGCGGGTGAACGCGCCGCCAGCCTCACACGCCAGCTGCTGGCCTTCAGCCGCAAGCAGATCCTCCAGCCGCAGACGTTGAACCTCAACGCCCTGGTGGCCGAGCTGGAAAAGCTGCTCCGCCGCCTGATCGGCGAGGACGTGGTGCTGAGCACGCGCCTGGCCGCCGACCTCGAGAAGATCACCGCCGACCCCGGGCAAATCGAGCAGGTCATCCTGAACCTGGCCGTCAACTCGCGCGACGCCATGCCGCGCGGCGGCGACCTCGTCCTCGACACCGGTAACGTCGAACTGGACGGCGTGGCCGGCTATCCCGAAATTCCTCCCGGCCGCTACGTGGTGCTGACCATCCGCGACACCGGCTGCGGCATGAACGCGGCCGTGCGCTCCCACCTCTTTGAGCCGTTCTTCACCACGAAGGAGATGGGAAAAGGGACGGGGCTGGGACTGGCCACCGTCTACGGCATCGTCCGCCAGAGCGGCGGGTACATCGGCGTTGAAAGCGAGCTGGGGCGCGGCAGCACGTTTCGCCTTTACTTTCCGCGCAGCGCGGACGCCGATCCGCCGGGAAAGCCGGCTTCCGGGGAGATTCGACAGTCCCAGCCCGGCACGGAAACCGTGTTGCTCGTGGAGGACGACGACGACGTTCGCAGCCTGCTGTGCCGCAACTTGAAGGCGCACGGCTACACGGTGTTGGAGGCGCGGGACGCAGCCGAGGCGCTGCGCCTCGCCGCGGTGTGCCAGGAGCCGATCCATCTGCTGGCGACCGACGTGGTCATGCCCGGAATGAGCGGCCGCCAGCTGGCGGATCGGTTGAGCGTGCTCTGCCCCCAGACGAAAGTGCTGTTCATGTCCGGCTACACCGACGACGCCATTCTCCGACACGGCGTGAACCGGAACGGCACGGCCTTTTTGCAGAAGCCGTTTACCGTGGCGGCGCTGATCCGCAAGGTGCGCGCGGTGCTCGAAGGAGAGGGTTAGTAGGGAACGCCCTCCGTGGCATTCCGGTGCGACGGAACGCCACGGAGGGCGTTTCCTACCATTCATCAGAATCTCTGTCTGCGTCCACTACTACGCGCGACACCCCATATTCAGGCTCAATCTGGTCACGGAGCGGTACTCGCAGCTCGTTGCTTGTTGGGCATCAGAGGGACGGGTCGCGTGACGGTTACGTTGCGAAAGGTCAGGCACAGCTCCCGGCCGTCGCTCAACAGGATGGCGTGCGCGAAGATGCGTTCTTTTGCCGTGCCGTTGCCGGCGACAGTCAATTCGTCGTACAACCAGGACACCGTTTCGGAGCGGACGGCGGCCGGCAGTACCTCGGAGCGAACCTTGGGCGGTTCGACGAGGGAGTAAGCCAGCACTACCAGCCGCGCCGCATCCGTTTCGGGTTGAAGCGTGATCGAGAAACGTGTCCGGCCGTTCCACCACATATCCAGGACGCGCGCGTCGTGCAGGTACACCGTCTCGACGAGGCGTCGCAGTCCGGCCGGCAGTTCGGCTCGAATGCGCTGGAGGTGCTGTCGGTAGCCCCGAAGTGCCTTCTCCCATTGCTCGTGAGCGGCGAGAAACGCCGCACGATCGTCAAGGTTTCCCAGTCCGAGGTAGCGCTCGGGTGTGAAGTATTTCATGGAGGAGTGACCGCCTTCCGGGTCGGAACTTCGTAGAAGGTGTGGCCGACCGGTGCTGCCGCCGTCTGTTGGAAGTGCGGCAATGCCAGAGTGCCGGCCACGTCTGCATGGGGGCCATCGGGTTTACAGGGACCAACGGCCGCCTCAATCGCACGGGCCATCCGAGCATTGTCAAACGGGTCCGGGCCGCACACTACAACATCATGTCCACGACGACGCCGGGCGACGGCTTGAGCCTCTGTCATGACGACGTCGCGCACAACCGCTCCCGAACCGTCCTGTACACAAACGGCCGCGTGAATGGTTGAGGTCGGCGGGGTCGGTGACATTGGCGTATTCTACCCGCGAACGCCGTGTGGTGGAAGTCAGCCGCAAACAGCTGGGGCCGTGTCGCGCTCGCGCGACACGGCCCCGACTGCTTTCAATTACCGCACCTCATTCAACACGCGCTCACGCCGCAGGCTTCGAGCCGGCGCCTCGTCCCACGGTTCCGGCGGGCCGCACAGGCCGAGGCGCTCGTCCTCCTGCTCGCGCCAGAAACACGCCAGCGCGATCTGGCCGCAGCGCTCCTGGAACTGCGCCGGCGTCTCCTGAAGGTCGGCGTACTTGTCGATGAACTCCAGCATCGACAGGTACTCGTCCGGGTAGTCCCCCAGGATGCGTTTCGCCATCAGCTTCTTGTCGGCCGACTCCATGTACGTCAGTTCGACCGCCTTGTCGATGCGGCCGGGGCGCGTCGAGATGAACTCCAGGGCGCCGTCCGGCAGCTTGCGCGGCTGGCCCAGGGCTGGGTCCACCTTGCTGATGTCGTTCGTCGAGATGATCGTGAAGATGCCGTCCGTCCGCTCCACGCCGTCCAGGCAGTTGAGCAGACAGTCGAACGTCAACGGCGTCATCGGACCGCGGTTTTTGTCGTCGTCGTTGTCCTCCTTCTTTCTTGGGAACAGGAACGACATCATGCCGCCGTTCTTGCGGGTCACGTTCTCCCGGCCGTGGAAGACGTTGTCGATGTCCTCGATCAGCGCCATGCACGGCACGTTGACCTGCATGTTGCTCCAGGCATTGATGAGTTCATGGTTGCTCATCTCCGCGAGGTTGAAGACGTAGATCGGCACGTTCAGGTCTTCGGCGAAGGCGCGGGCCAACGCCGTCTTGCCGGTGCCGGGCGGACCATACAAGAGCCAGCCGCGCTTCCAGGGAATGCCCTTCGCCTGATACCACTCGCGGTTGTTGCGCCACAGTTCGATCTCCTTGATGAGTGCCTTGACCCGCTTGGGGAAGATCAGGCCGTCGATCGCTTTACCGGCGTGCAGCGGCGCCTTGCCGAGCTGCTCCGGTGTGTGGGCGAGCAGCCGATATTGGCCGAGCTGATACCACGCCAGACCGCTGCGGCCGTAGCCGTGCTCCTCGTCGTTGTCGCCGCGCGCCGGGAAGTAGTGGATGACGAAGCGGTTCTGTTGCTTCTCCTGGGTACTGGCGACGGACCACGAGAGCTGGTTGCAATCGTGGCACGCCTGGCGAATGATCTCTTCCACATCCAGAGTGCCGCGGACGTAGGTGATGGTCGAGAAGACCTTGGTGGCGGGGTTCTCGTGCTGTTGGTTCTGGTTGTTGCCGCGCTGGGCCTTTTTCTCCTGGGAGTTGGAGAAGAAGAACGGGAACAGGCCGTTCCAGAGCATCATGCCGCGGCTGCCAAACATCTCGTAGGGCACCAGGCCATAACGGCCGTCGCGGTGGTGTTCGTAGTAGGCGCCATACATGCGGTCGTAGAGCCGCGAGCGGCGGTAGGTCTTGATGAGGTAGGCGACGAGCGCGTTGTGGGCGGCCTCGCTGGGAATCTCGATCTGCTGAATGAAGAGGCTACAAAACTTCCACAGCACTTCCTTGATCTTGTTCCAGAAGCCCGCGATGACGCCGATCGCCGCGCCGCCGGCGAGATAATTCCACATTTCCATGTTAGTTTCTCCTCTGTTCGTGTTTACGTTTCGCGCGACGTGGCTCACACAAGATGGAAGGATTATAACGCCCACATAGGTGGGCCAAAGGTTGGTAGGACGAAGGGGAGCATGTGCGATTCACGCAGGAGGGGACACAGAGAAGAAGGGGGAGGTTCGCGGCGAGCTATGATTGTTTACCCCGAAGGGGTTGCATCCCATAGCCGGGGGTCGCCGAAGGCGCACCCCCGGCGAACGTGCTCTCAGCGCCCGTACCACGCGATCAAGCGCGTCAAATCGCCGTGGCGCACCAGCGTCTTGAACCCCAGGCGCATGCGCCAGCTGGCCAGCAGCGGATTGAAGCCGAAGTGATGGTCGATGATCGACAGAGTCTGAATCGCCGCCTGTTCGCGCGACACGTCCTTGAATAAGCGCATGACCCACAAGATCAGCGGCACGGTGACGGCCAGGCCGTGCAGCCCTTCCCAGAAGGACAGTCCGAACGACCCTGCCCCGCAAAACTGAAACGAGGCGACTTTGGTCAGGTAGTAGCGCTCCAGCACGTCCTCTGCCGCCGGGCCGAGCGCGCCGCGCGGCGTTTCTCCATCCTCAAAGGTCGCCTCCGGCAACAGCCGGTGCATGCGCGGCACACGCCCGGAGCCGCGGGTGAAGCGCAGGCCGGCCCCAAAAAGGCGAAGCCGGCTGCCCGTGGCCGCTCCGCGGTTGGGACCGTAGTCGGAGCGCGTGTACAGCGCGACGGCGAAGCGGAAGATCAGCCGGCCCAGCGTGCTCGGAGGCTGAACATACTGCGGATCCTTTGGCGTGTCCGCGTTTGCCACGGTCATCAGGAAGGTCAGCGTCTGCTCCAGGTCGCCGGGCGGCAGTTGATCCAGGCGCGTCTGGCGGAGATGTTCGGCCAGCAGCAGGCACTTTCGCCAGCGGCGTTCGACGGGGTCGCCCCGGTCGCGGAGCAGCGTAAGAAAGCACTCGACCAGGCGGAGAAGACCCGACCATTCGAGGCTCTGGTGGCGGTCGAGGCGAGGCGGACGGACCAGCGAGCCGTCGGGCTGCGGCGTCAGCGTTTCGCGCTCCGCGAGGCGATCGGCCATCGCGCGGAGGTCCGTGTCGTGTTCGGCCAGCGGACGGCCCTTGCTGGCGGCGGCGGAGGGACAGGAATAGCGCAGACCGGTCCGCCAGTGATCGGCGACCGGGATCAACACGAAGGGAAACAGGCGGCAGGCGAGCGGCTTGGTGTCGTAGCCGTGCCGTTCGTGGATACGGCAACGCCCCTCCGGGCTGAGGAAGACGCAGCCGCCGTCGGGCCGTTGATTGAGGAAGGGCCGCCGCCGGAACAAGCCGCTGCGGCGTATCGGCCGATAACCGCCGAGATCCTTGTCGCGATCCCATCCCTGGGCCTCGATGCGGCGCGCTTCCTCCTCGGTGAGGTTGACGCGGTGTTCCTTGCAGCAGGAACCGGTGGCATGGCAGTCCCAGTTTTGCACGACCGGCAGCGGAACGAGGGGAAAGCTCATGAGAGGGCCAACTTGGTTTGCCGCGAAGGAACGAACCATCACCCGTCCGGGTTGTCGAGCAATTGCTGCAAGCGCTCGCTGAGCGGAGGCGGGAAGCGCGCTGGCCAGGTCGTGTCAATGAGGCCGACGCCGATCAGGTCCTGCAAGCGAACTCGGTCTTTGAGACGGTTCGCGATCAACTTCATTCGCACCAGCGCCTCCAGCTTCGCCACCTGAAATCCGGCCGCCCGTTCCGATTCGTCGAGGTCCGGCGAGGCGTGTTCGTACTCCGGCCGCACCTTCTCACCGGCGAAGAGGATATGCACTCCGCCGCTTGGCCGGCCCTGCGGACCATCGCTGAACCTATCCACGTCGAGGAGTTGACAATAAATGAACCCGGCTTCTTCCAGTGTGGTTCGGACGGCGGGCAGGAACACACGATTGCGATGTGGACGGGGCGGCGACTTCTCACGGCTCCTCATGGCCACGCCAGCGCGGCCAGGGCACTCGGCGATGTTCGATTTCGGAACCGAGATACCACCCCATTCCGTCTCTGGGCAGCAGGCGGCCTATTCGTTTTTCGGCGTCAACTCTTTGCCGCGCTTGGCGTCTTCCTTCCTCCCATTGGTTGCGGCCACTTCACACTCCCACATTTGTGCATCCAAAGTGTACCCGCCGACTTCCGCGCCGTTCGGGTTGGAATACTTCAGTAATTTCGAGCGCGCATACCTATGCTCCGGTCGTGTTGCAAGGAAGACCCTCACCATGTCCTTTGCGCTCACCTCGATTGGCGAGTCGTGGACTGCTGCTTTCCAGAGTAGTCCGAGTTTCCATTCGACGAATCTATGCCGCGTCCAAGTCCAGGCGTGTTCCGGCTTCTCATCAGAAACCAGCAATGCCGGATGTGTGTGCAGCGCCGCGGCGATCATGCTGATCGTTTCAAACTTGGGCGTCACCTTGTCGTTTTCGATCCGCGACAAGTTCGGTTTGGCAATGCCGCATCTGGCTGACAGGGCGTCCAGAGTTAAGCCGCGTGCCTCGCGAATCTCTCGGATACGCCCGCCGACGCCGGACACAGCGCGGCCTTTGTCTTTGTACCAGGCATAGGACGGCTCGCAGACATGGAGCACGAAATCAGAAGGAAAGTCGATCTGGACGGCGTTATCAAACTCCACGAACGCCGCGTAGCCGTCATGGATGATGCCGAGAGCCCTGGGCTTAGCCTTCGCGTTCCAGGCCTCGGCCCGTTCGAGCGCGCAGAGTGGCATTGAATAGGTTTTGCCGTTATCCATCTCGCAGAAAATCACAGCGTGGTCGGTCGAAAGACCGACGTGCCGGAATCGAAGTTCGTTAGATTCCATTATCTCGCCTCCATCTCGCAATGGCTGCGTTCGCCTGCGCTTTGTGGCGCTTTGGTCCGGTCATCCACGTACCCGTCTCAAGGTTGAATTTCCCAATAAAATTCCCGTCTTTTCGTACATGACAGTGCAGGGGTGGATGATCAGCCTGATACATTGTGATCTTGAACCCGCGTACAGTCCACTCAGCCATGCTCCCCTCAGTGATTCATGTTATCACGCGACAACAGACTAAGCAGCTCGAATGTTACAAGAACACAGCGGCAAGGGCGAAAGGCGACATTCCAGGAAACCGGCCGAACAGCGCGAGGCGATCAATTCACCAATTGCAACCGCGGCCTCGTCTATCATCGTTCAGGAGGCCCGTTTGGGCTTCTTCTTGAGAACCTGGCGCGCCTTGGAATGGAGAATATCCAGTTTGTGGGGTCGTCTACGCCCTCTTTTTTCGAGACGCCACTCGACCTCGCCCGTTCTTCCCGCCGGCCTTGCGGTCTCCTGCTAGCCTTTCCCCATTTCCGATAAGGACGCGACCTTGGTCGTCGATTATCCCTGCTTCGATCAACCCTCGGACCTGTTCCTCGGGCGGACGTTTTCCTGCTTCCTTGGCCAGGTCTTCCAGCGCTCGGGCGATTTGCTGTTTTGTCATGGCCTGACACTCCTTTTCTCGCTAACCCGAAGGCAACGGACGTCGCGCACGGCAATCTGAATGTGCGACTGGCTTCGTATCGCCGAGCCGGGAAAGAGAGGCGGCACGTCGCCAGCAACAGCCTTCGCCCTGCGGCGTGACACGAATCGACTGAATTGGGGTCGCGATTTAACACGAAGCTGCGCCAAATCCAGGTTTCGCGCGGATTCGTGTTAAGAAATGGGTTGGTGTTGAATGCGTAACATGTAACACGAATCGGCGATATCAATCCAGAACCCAGCGCCCGACGCCGGGTATCGTCAATTCACCAATTGCAACCGCCGCCCCGTCTGCCAGCGCGTCGCGGCCTTTTCACGAATGACCTCGTTGTAAAGCGTGTTGCGCTCCACCGGCACGCGACCGGCCCTCCCGCCACTCAGCGGCCAGGACGGCCGCGCTCCGAGGTCTTGTCCGACCGCGCTTAGCCTGCGCGTTCGCCGCACCCTGAAGGGTGCGGCGACCAGGTACGGGCATTCTCGAAATAGTTCCTGATGGCGCGGATAACAGCCAATTTTCCCTACAGGAGCGAGCTATTAGTACTCGCGCTTCTTGTTAATGCCCGGTTGTGGAACGGGGTACTTGCCGTCGGCGTTGGCCAGCAGCGGCGC
>JBBQPD010000152.1:0-9683 GCA_038331535.1 Gemmatales bacterium
CCGACGTGACGTGGATCGGCGCCCACATGGGCGGCGACCCGGAACACCCCGATCATCTCGAAGCACTGCTGGAGCGTTACCCGCACCTCTACTTCGATACCAGCGCGACGAAATGGCAGGTGCGCGAGGTGTCGGCTCATCGCGACGCCGTGCGCGACCTGGTCTGCCGCAAGCCGGATCGCTTCCTGTTCGGCTCCGACGCCGTGACGCGCCACGGCCTGGAACGCGAGCACTACGTCAGCCGTTACTGGTGCGAACGCACCTTGTGGGAAAGTGCGTGGCGCGGGCCGAGTCCGATTGATGACCCCGATTACGAACGACTGCCGGACGGTCCCACGACGCCGACGCTGCACGGTCTCGATCTGCCGCCGGATGTGCTGCGCCAGGTGTACCACGACAACGCGGCGCGGTTGTTGCCCGGCTCCGCCGCTTGCGGCTTAGCGGCAGACACCCGCTAAGCCGCAAGCGGCACTTCACCTCGGAGATCGCATGCGCACCACCTGGACCTTTCACACCGCCGGCTCCCTCCTCTTCGGCCCCGGTTCCAGTCAGCAGCTCGGCGACATCGCTCTCCAGCACGGCTTCAAGCGCGTCCTCGTCGTCACCGACCCGGTGCTGCTCAAGGCTGGTCTCGTCGAACAGGTCCACGCGCCGCTGAGCAAGGCCGGCATCGCCGTCGAGGTCTTCTCCGGCGGCGAACCAGAGCCGTCCATCCGCGCCGCAGGCAACTGCCTCGCCGCGGCGCGGGCGTTCGCGCCGGATGCGGTCCTCGGCCTGGGCGGCGGCAGCAACATGGACCTCGCCAAGGCCACCGCTGTCGTCCTCGCCCACGGCGGCACCATCCGCGATTACGTCGGCGACGGCAAGGTTCCCGGTCCCGTCACGCCCGTCCTGTGCGTGCCGACGACCGCCGGCACTGGCTCCGAGGTGTCCGCCGCCACGGTGCTGACCGACACCGACAACCACATGAAAGTCGGCATCCTCAGTAATTTCCTGCGGCCGCGCGTGGCCGTCGTCGATCCCCTGCTGACGCTTTCCTGCCCGCCGAAGGTGACGGCCGACAGCGGTATCGACGCCCTGACGCACGCCATCGAGGCGTTTACCGCCGTGGACAACGCCGACTTCCCGCTGCCGCCCGGCGAGCGCACCGTTTACCAGGGCGCTCACCCGTTCGGCGACATGCTCGCGGAGAAGGCGATCACGCTGGTTGGTCGATTTCTGCGCCGTGCTGTGGCCGACGGCAAGGACCGCGAGGCGCGTGAAGGCATGGCCCTGGCGGCGACGCTGGCGGGCATGGCCTTCTCCAACGTCGGCGTCGCCGCGGTGCATGCGCTGGAATATCCCATCGGCGCCGCGGTCCACTGCTCGCACGGCGCCGGCAACGGCCTGCTCTTGCCGTTCGTGATGCGCTTCAACCTGCCCGCCCGGCGCGAACGCTTTGCCGTCGTCGCCCGGCTGCTGGGTGAGAAGGAGGACGCCGAACTCGCGGTGACAGCGGTGGAGCGCCTACGGGCCGACATCGGCATCCCGACGCGGCTGCGCGACCTCGGCGTCAAGGAGGAGCAGCTGCGGCCGTTCGCTGAGAAGGCATTCGCAGTGAAACGCATCCTGCGCGTCAACCCGCGCCCGGTGACGGCGGCGGATTTGGAGGGTATACTGCGAGCGGCGTACTGACGATTCGCCGCTTGCGGTTTCGCGGAGGACCGAGTGCGATGAATACGCCATTTCCGGGCATGGACCCGTATCTGGAGCATCCGGCGCTCTGGCCGAGCGTTCACGCGCGACTGGTCGTTGCCATCGCCAATCAACTCACGCGCCTTCTACGTCCACGTTATGTTGCTTCCATCGAGGATCGCGTTTTCATCGAGGATCAGTTCCGCATCCCCGATGTCTGGGTGCAACAGGGGACGGCAAACGGCCCCGCCAACATACAAGGGATGGCCGCAACGATTCCAGTAATTGTCGAGGTCGAAGAAGCCGAGGAGGAACCAATCCCGCTCGAAGTGCGCGAACACTTTGTCGAGATTCTCGATACCTACCGGGCAATGAAAGTCGTTACGGTTCTGGAAGTCATAAGCCCGAGCAATAAAGCGGCCGGAGTCGGTCGCAGTGCCTATCGGGCGAAGCAGCGCGAGACGTTGGGAAGTGAGTGTCATCTTGTCGAGATCGACTTGCTGCGCCGCGGCCGGCACGTCCTCGCGGTTCCTCTTGCGGCGGCGCGGGAACACGGCACCTTCGACTACCTTGTCAGCGTGAACCGTTGGCCGAACCGCAGACGGTTCGAGCTATTTCCCGGCCGTCTGCGTGAGCGGCTGCCGCGCGTCACCATTCCCTTGCGCGATCCCGACGCCGATGCGACGCTCGACCTTCAGGCGATCCTGGAGCAGGTCTACGACGACGGCAGTTACATGCTCCGAGTGCTCTACGACCAGCCCTGTGAGCCGCGACTCCGCAACGACGATCAGCGCTGGGCGACGGAGCAAGTAGCGGCGTATCGGGCGGCGCATCCGGAGTGGTTTCTAGCACCGGGAAATCGTTGAACCGCAAGGACGCAAAGCGAAAAGAGTCGGGTTTCCGGAGGGCGAGCGATGACACTCGAAGGCACCGTGATAAACGGAGCGATCGTTCTGGATGGTGGGGCGAAACTCCCCGAGGGGGCGCGGGTGCAGGTAGAGGTGCCCGACGGCGACGATCATTTTCCACCGCCAGAACCGTATGACCGCGCAAAGGAACTGGAGATCCTGCGCGAGGCGCTGGAGGACGTAAAGGCTGGGCGGGGGATTCCGTTTGAAAAGTTTATGGCCGCTGTCGCGGCGGAATTCAAACTACCCCTCGTTCCTCCGGAGTGACCGTGCCGCACACCATCAACATCTTCCACCGGGCGATGGCCGACATCCGGACTACCGTGGCATGGCGGGGACAGCGGTCCCTATCGAGTGCTGCACGCTGGCATACAGGAGTTCTCAAAACAATCCGATCGCTGGCCAACAGCCCGGACCGCTGTCCGCAGGCCGATGAGGCGACCGACCTCGGCGTCGACCTGCGCCAACTCCTCTACGGGCGTCGCCCACACGTCTACCGCGTCCTGTTCACGATCGACGGGCAAACGGTAAACATCCTGCGCGTCCGCCATGCCGCGCTAGACCGTCTTTCGCCGGAGGACACGACCTGATTTTTCACGAAGGTGGATCCGGTCGAAGGGCTATCCCTGAAAATTATCGCCAATGGTTCAAGATAATGTAATCGTTCTCAATGTTGACTCCGGCGACTACCAGGTTTTGCAAGGCGTGAACGATGCCTCGGGGAGTCAGATCGCGCCGCGGGTCATTGTCCTGACCGACGACCAGGATGCCGGGATGGCGCCTGCTGGATAAGCAGGTGCAATTCATCGAAATCTTCGTAGTTTCTTGACAGAAAAACTCGAGCTTCTCGGATAGCCCAAGTCAGATGGATGGGGTCCGCCTCGCCCGCAAGCCCCGCTCCGGACGGTGTTTCAACATCGTGCCCCGCGTTCCGGAGCAGGCGCGTCAAGACGCCGGAAGCGCTATCATCGTCGAGATACAGCCTCATAAGCGGAGCCTTGCCCGCTCTTGCGGGGAGAGAATACGGTACTTACCTCCGAACCGTGCGTCAGGATCGTTCATCCCGGTGGCTTTCACGATCCGTTCTTCGCGCGCGAAGTCTTCTGAAATTTCCGGAGGATCCGTTTGACAATAGGCAATCGCCTCAAGGACCGCCTCCAGCGGCAAGTCGTAATCGGCGGCGATTTCCTCCGGCGTCATCGGTTCCTCGGCGCTCAAGAAGAGCCCATACAGTACACGCGCCCGAATGCGTGTTCCCTTGACGAACAACTGCCGATAAGCGGACTTTCGGTTCGGTGCCAGATAGTTCCAGTTGAGAGTGTTCATAGCAGGAATTCTACACGGCCTTCACTACGCTCGCAATCGTTTGAACGGCTCGGCACATGCCGCGCCCTTCTTGCTTTTTCTCTCTTCGTTGTCTTCCTTTGCGCCCCTCGCGTCTTTGCGGATTTTCGTCTTCCCCTCACCCCGCCGCCCGCTTCGGCCGGTTCTTGATATCGAAAAGTCCGAACACGTCGTCCTCCGTCAGGCCCAACGTCGGCGGTGGGCTGCTCTCCTCGATCAACTCCGCGAACAGGCGTTTTTTCCACTCCAGAATCTCGACGCTGCCGCAAAGGATTCCATTCGTCGTGCGTCAGTCAGCCCAATTCTCGATCCGCAGTCCTGGTATCTGGCGGAAGTCCTTCCCGTTGCGAGAAACGAGCGTGGCCCGATGGGCGAGAGTGATGGCCGCAATCAACAGGTCGCCTCTGCCGATCTTTTTGAGTTTCCTGATCTGCCGCAGCCGATCGAACTCGTCGGCAGCCGCGTCATCAATCGGCAACATCAGCGGCACAGACGCCAGCTTGCTGACCGTTTGGCCAAGCCAGTGTTGCGCGCGTCGTAAGCCAGCGCCATCCGCGGCTTTCAGCATCATCGAGAAGCGTCCTTGCAGCGCTTCGATCCGGCTGATAATCGTAATGGCGACTTCATCCGTTTCCATCTGCTGATGGCGCACGACGGCTGGCTGGCCGCCGAAGAACAGCGTGAGCATGTCGGTATCCAGAATCTTCATGATTCATCCCCATTCATCTTCCCCGCTGGTCTTCGATTTCCTTGAGCAGATCCTCCAAACCCGGATCATCCTTCCAGGCACCCGCTAACTCCGTCCAGGCGTCCTTGTTCGACTTCGGCGGCACGTCCGAACGCAGCCAATCCTGAACGGCGGCTTTCAGGAAGCGCCATTCCGCGCCGACATGGCGTGTCGGCAAGCCTTGTTCCGTAACCAATTGGAGCACCTCCGACTCACGAAGTCGTAGATAGGAGGCGGCTTCGCTAAGGGTGAAGACCTCGCCGGCAGTACCGTTCAACTCCGCCGCGTCCGCCCTCGGATGCGGAGTCTGTGCTGGCTTGGCCTTTGTTCGTGGCATGTTCATTCCTCCTCGCAACCACATTATCTTGTAGGGTATCGTAGTCTGGTAGGTTGTGGGGAGTCGAAGTCTTTCTCGTGCCCACGCTCCGCGTGGCGCACGAGAAATTCGTCCACGCCTCACCCCGCCACCCGCTTCGGCCGGTTCTTGATATCGAACAGCCCAAACACATCGTCCTCCGTCAGCCCCAGCGTCGCCGGTGGCCCGCTCTGTTCGATCAACTCTGCGAACAGCCGCCGTTTCCTTTCCAGAATCTCCGCGATACGCCCCTCAATGGTGCTCTGACTCACGAAGCGCGTCACGAACACCGGGTTCTTCTGGCCGAGCCGGTGCGCCCGGTTGATTGCCTGGTCCTCGACCGCCGGGTTCCACCAGCGATCGAACAGGAAGACGTAATTCGTGAACTGGAGGTTCAATCCCACGCTGCCGGTGCCGTAACTCATCAGGATGACGTGCTTCGTCGGATCGGTCTTGAAGCGGTCGAGAATAACCTGCCGCTCCGCGTGGGGCACCCGGCCATGATACTGCAAGGGGCCGAACTCGCGCAGTGCCAGCACCAGCCGCTCCAGCGGTTCGACGTACTGCGAGAAGACGATGGCCTTGCGGCCGCTCGCCGCCACCTCGGCCATGTCGGCCAGCAACTGCTCCAGCTTGGCGCTCTGGCCGGTGCGCGGGTCGAAGTTGCAAATCTGCTTCAGGCGCATCACCAACTCGAAGACGTGTTGCACCGTGATCGTGTCGCCCAGGGCGTTGAGGTGGACCACGCCGTCTTTTTCCGCCAGGTCGTAAGCTTCGCGCTGGCCAGGACTCAATTCCAGGTGCGCGTCGCGGATGATGCGCGGCGGCATGTCGGTCGCCACGTCGTCCTTGGTGCGGCGGATAATGCAGTCTGAGGTCAGCCCCGGCAGCAGCTTCGCCGGCGTCTCCGGCGGAATGCGGTGCGGATCGACGAAGGCGAAGATGTTGATGAGGTCTTCCACGCGGTTTTCGATGGGCGTCCCCGTCATCGCCCAGCTGCGGTCGCGCTGGATCGCGCGCACCACCTCGGCCGTCTTCGACTCCTTATTCTTGATGCGCTGCGCCTCGTCGAGGACGACCACGTCGAACTTCACTTTCCCGTCGGTGACGAACTCGGCGTCGCGCGTCAGCATCTCGTAATTGACGAGCTTGAGCGGACAGTTGGAGACGAACCAGGTCGCCTTGCGCGCCGCCGTGTCGCCGGCGACGACCTCGAACGGGATGTCCTCCCCCCAGGTGCGCAGCTCGCGCGTCCAGTTGATGACCAGCGGCTTCGGACAGACGACGAGGACATTCTCGATCAGGCCGGCGTTGAACAGTAGCCGCAGCGCGATGATGACCTGGGCGGTTTTTCCAAGACCCATTTCGTCGGCGATCAGGGCGGCGTGGCGCGGCATCAGGAAGGCGATGCCCTTCAGCTGATACTCGTACGGCTTGAAAGGCAGCACCACCTGTTTGCCGGAGAAGAGGTCTTCGAGCGGCGGTTGCAACAGGTACAGCAATCGGTCCTTGAAGACGGCGGTCTCCGACGGCGGCCGGATGCGCGTCTTCGCGTCCTTCTCGATAAAGGCTGACGGCTGGATGCGCTCCACCAGGCGCATCAAGGCGTCCTCGGCCGGCCTGGGGGCGCTCTGCACCAATTCCGGCGGCACCGGGAACTTCCAGCCCTGGGTTGAAACGTCCATGCCGAGTTTGCCGAGCGAACGCACCCAGGGCGGACTGTTGAGCAGCGGCGCTTCGCGCACCGTCGCCTGCATGGGCCGGTCGAAACGCGGCAGCGAACGGACTTCGACGCGCGGCACCAGATCGATTGCGTCAATCTGGGGAAGTGGTAGAGGTTCGGACAAGGCTGACGTCTCCAGGAGCGAGCGGCGCGGGGCTTCCGGGTACTTCTCTAAGTCGGGTAAGCGGGGCAAAGACTTGAGAAACGGCGAAGCGAGGCAGCCCCGGAGCAATCACTACAAAGGCACACAGGACACAAAGAAAAGAAGAGCAGAGAATTGGAAATAGCTGGCGTCGCTGGGCGGCACGCTCTGCACGAATGGAAATGTCGCACTCAGGCGAACTTCGGGTGTAAGCGTTCTCGCCTGTGAAGTCGGCTCGCGCGCACGTGTTTGCAGCTCACCCGGTTTCACGTGAACGGGACCGAGAACGCCCCTATCGCTGCGGGCAGGGAATCGAGTAAGATCAAGACGTGGACGCGGTTGGAACGGCAACGGGGGGAGTGAGATGCTGATCTACGGATTATCCCAGTCGAGTGGAGTCGAGCGGCGGTTACTGGTCGAGCGAGGAGGTCAGGGCGTCGTACTCTCCATGATCGACCACGTCGGCGGCAAGGAGCGCGAGCGAATCATGGTGCCGACGGACGACCTCCTGGCCACGATCACCGACCCGCCTCCCGGCGGCTGCACGGTGGGCGGCATCTCCCCCCCTCAAGGGGCGAATATGCAGCTCGATGTGGAAGTCCGGCGCAACGAGGTGTTGCTCAGGGCGCGGGGCGCGACGGGAGATGGATCGGATGTGGCCGTGGGTTTGGACGACTTCCAGGATGCCCTGGCAGGTGTTATCTCGGCAGAATAAGGTCTGTGAAATCCCATCGCAGTAGAACAATGAAAAATCCCCGCTCGTCGGACGACGAGCGGGGACGCGGAGACCGATTCAACTTAGTAGCGACCGCCGCCGCCACCACCGTAACCGCCGCCGCCGGAGCGGCCGCCGCCGCCACCACCGTAGCCGCCGCCGCCCGAGCGACCGCCGCCGCCGGACCCGCGATCCTCACGCGGCTTGGCTTCGTTGACGGTCAGCGCGCGACCGTCGGACTGCTGGCCGTTGAGACCCTTGATGGCGTTCTGGGCTTCCTGGTCGCTGCCCATCTCCACAAAGCCGAAGCCCTTGGAGCGGCCGGTATCGCGGTCCATGATGACCTGCGCGGAGGTAACCGTCCCGTGCGCCGCAAACATCGTCTGCAGATCGCTGTCGGTGACGCTGTAGGCGAGGTTGCCTACGTACAACTTCTTACCCATCGATGCATCCTGAAAAGAGTGAACCGAGACCCCGGGTGGCTGAAGTAGCCTCCTGAGACATTCGTTTCGCTGGGACTGTAAGGAAGGCGGGAGGAGATGAGGCAAGAAGCGTCAAGACCACGGCGCGGTCCGCAAGACCCAATTAGTGGAGTGTATCAACAAGGAACTGTCGGAAGCAAGCTCAATTCCGAGAATTGATGAAAGATTGAATTAGGCGGTGACGGTGTTGCGGCCTGAAGGGCCGCTTCCGTCAGCCCAGGCCGAGGGTCTGGGAACCCCACTTGTTGCGCCGCAACTGCCTCATGATTGGGCATCGGAGTGGGAGGGTAAGGATGCTTTTCATTTCACACAGCCTTTTCCTATCCGGCTACCCGGCTCATTTCGCTCCGTCAGGCGAGATAGAGGGGGTTTGGCCGAGCTGCTGCTGAAACGATGAAACGAATCGGCCTGCCCGAAATGAGGCAGCGCCCGCGGCGCCACGATCGAGAGAGGCTCACCTCTGTCGCCAAACCGATCTTGACGCGGCTGGATCGGTTGTTATCCTGCCGACCTTTCGGGGGAACACCTTTCTTTCCAGCTACAGGCTCGCATTCGCGGGCGAAGGGGGAACACATGCGCACATGCATTGGGGCGGCGGTCCTGGCCGTCGCGATTGGCTTCAGTCTCCAGGCGTCCGCGGCGCCGATCCTGGCCACGGGAACCTCGACCACCGTCGGAAAAGCGACGCCGTCGTACTTTCAGCCGTTGTCGCTGCCCTCGTTCCTCACTTCCACCAGCAAGTTTTCCTCGTTCTTCCCGGCGATGCCGTCGATCGCCAACCCGACCGGCCGAGCTTTCTCCGGTCCGATTCCGCTGACCAACGGGCAGGCCAACGCGGACTACTTCAAGGCGTTCCACATGCAGGCGGCCCCCCGGGTGCATTGAGTGAATTCAAAAAGCGCCAGCGAAGGATGCGGCGCGCCGACGAAATTCCTTCGCGGGCGCTACAGCACACGAGCCTGACGCGCCAGCGAAGGATGCCTCGCGCGGACAGAAGTCCTGCGCTGGCGCGTCAGGCTCGTGTGCGGTTCTTTTTTTGCCGGGGTAATAGGGGGATGGCGAGATTTTCCATTCTTCCGGATTTTCTAATTGTGGAACCGCAGCGCAGGAGGTAGACTAATCACAACTCGGGAGAGGTGCCTCCGCAAGAGAGAGAATGAGAGGATCTGGTCATGAGACAAGTACTTCGCGCTGCCTTGCTAGCCGTCTTCGGCTTCGTCGTCCTTCCCGTGTTCGCCATCGACGAAAAGAAGGACGTCGACAAAAAGCCCGACGCCAAAAAGGATGACGTCAAAAAGGACGACGCCAAGAAGGACGTGGACAAGAAGCCCGACGACAAGAAAGACGTGGACAAGAAGCCCGACGACAAGAAGGACGTGGATAAAAAAGGCCCCGAGCTGGTCTCGGCCGGGTCGATCGCCGGCAAGATTGTCTTCGTGGACGAGACCAAGAAGACGCTCAAACTGAAGGTCGAGTTCACCGAAAGAGAAGTCAACCAGGGCGAGATCCAGGCGATCAACACTGATACGGTCGAGATTCAGAAGGTGCTGGCAACCGAGCGTAATCCCGTAACTCGCGCGAATCGAATTGCCCAGCTCCAGGCCAGCATCGCC
>JBBQPD010000153.1:0-9647 GCA_038331535.1 Gemmatales bacterium
CGCTCCCTGACGGTCGCGGCTCGTGAGAGGCTTGTGGGCCAGGGATATTTGAAGCTCAACTCCCCAGGTCTTGAAGATCCTCGTACGTCAAATAGCGCTGAAACTTGAGTCCGACCTGAAAGGTGCCATCCGCCTCCGGCACGCACCAGACGACCTCGGCGATGACCTTGAAGGGCCGCCGGGAGTTAATGCCGCCCAGGTTAACCTCGATCTCGACGGGCGGCGTCAGGGGCACCGTGACCGTCGCGCGGGCGCCGGTTTCCGACACGTCGAGCAGGGACAGGGCCAGGTTCGGGCCGAGACCCATCGCGTTGGCGTAGCAAACGAACTGCACGCTCCGCTTCGGGGCGCGCCTGCGCGCCGTGCGCCGGTTTCTATCGGGTTTGCTCGGTTCCGGGTCCATGCCGCGCCTCAGCGAATGAGGGTGTCCGACTCGTATCGGCTACTCGGAGCGAAACAACCGGGCGACTTCCTGCGCGCTCAAACAGCGCTTGAAAAAGGCCACCTCGTCGAGTGCGCCGACCAGGGTCCATTCTTGTTCGTTCAAGGCGGCGAAGCGCCGACAGCCCAGGCTGCGCACGGTTGTCCGGAACTCGCCGGCCAGGCGGACGTCCTTGTGCGTGATGACCGGATTGCCGTCGGCGAACAGGGTAAACTTGCCGTCGGCCGTTCGAGTTAGCCCCACATGGTGCCAGCGGCCGTCGTTCAGGAGCGGCGCCTGTCCCTGCATGCGCGTCGCCGCCGCAAACTCGTCGAAGCCCGTCCTGGGCCGCACCACCGCCACGAGGTTGCCATTCTCCAGGGAAAGCTCCAGGAGCGTCTTGTCGAGTGAGCCTTCGTTCATCGACAGAATGTACGCACGCGGCTCGTTGATTTGCGGCTTGACCCAGCCGACGAAACTGAACGGCTCATTCGCGCCGAAATTGAGTTCGTCGCGATGTCCGTCCAGGTTGACGTAAGCTCCGCCGCCGTTCAGAGCAGCGCCGCGTCCCCGCACTCCCACGGTCGGCTCGACGTCGAGATATTGCGTGCCGGCCGGCTTGTTCGTCGTCAAGTCCTCGAACGACCAGTAGGCCGCGACTCCGGTAAGAGACTCAGGCGAGGGGGGAGCGACCGCCGCACCGAGTTGGAACGAGCCGAAGAACTTCTTCACGTCCGGGTCGTCCGCGTCCACATCTTCTCCGATAACCGACAGGGTGAACAGCTGGTCGCCGGCGATGAAGAGCTGCGAGATTTGCGTCCCATGTTGACCGCGGCCGTTGTACCCCGTCAAGGCCATCTCAAGCTGAACGCCGACTTCGCCCGACTTCAGGACGACCGTTTGCGACTTGCCGGAGCGGTAGCCGAGGACTTCGCGTTCCAGGGCATGCCGGCACTTCTCCATTCGCCCGCCCTCGCCCCAGCCCCCTACTTGATTGCGATCGAGCGGGCCGAGGGAGCCGATGCCGAGCGTAAAGGTCTTCTCCACTTCGTACACCGTGATCGTGTGGATGACGGTGTTATTGATGCCGGCGACGACATGGACGCCCTGCATCGGCACGCCGGGCATGAGGATCCGACAGCGCTGACCGGGCGGATCGAACGGACGCCACGCTTGGGAGGGAACGGTGTTGGGGTGCAACAGCCGATAGGCGAAAGCGCTTGCCAGCAACAGGAAACAGCAGCCGACGGCCATGCCGGCGACGGCGGCGCGCCGCCCGGTAGACAGCGATTCGCGCCGCATGTACTTGATGCCGCACAGGACCGCGATGCCTGCGACAAGAAACCAGAGGAAGCGGCCGCCGCCGTGGACTCCTCCGAGGACGCGCAGCCAGATGGCGAGAAAGGGCACTGCGAGCGCCAGCCACGGCAATAGCGTGAGCTTCCAGGGCAGGGCGTAGGCACGGCCGTTGACCTCCGCACGGCGGCCGTTGAGGAACGCAGCCACGTCGCGGGCCAGACGGTTGAGGTCGGTGCGCGCCTTGACCAGGGCCACGGTTACTTCGCGGCCGTCGAGAAAGACGGCCAGCCGATTGCCGCCCAGGTAACGGGCCGGATGCGGTCCGAGAACGGGAACATACAGGGCGTGGCGGCTGCGCAAGCGGACGCGCAGCCCGTCGAGGGTCAGCTCGGCCTCGACGCGGCCGCGCAGGAGACGATCCGGATCGTGGAAAAAGAGGAGGCCGAAAGAAACCGTCTTGAACGGCTTCGTGGGTCGCGTCGGCAAATCCGTCTGGGGTTCGGCGGCAGGAGCGGCGTCCGACTCCAGCGTGGCGACGACGACGTCTTCACTCGCGTCGTGAGCGAGTTCAGCGACGACGACGCGCTTGCGGGGCGTCGCCTTTTCAGCCAACGGCGGCGGTTGATTGGGATCGGCCTCGGCGACAAACGACTCGATGCACAACGGGCAGCGGACCGTCTGACCGATCTGGTCCCCAGGCACACGCAAGGTTCGCCGGCAGCCGGCACAGGTGATCGCCACCGTCATGGCGTTGCAACCCCAGAGCAAAGCGGATCGAGGAGATACCGGGAAATTGTACCGCGACGGGGCGGCAGACGAAAGACTACTCCGACACACCCCGTATCGAGCACACTTCCTTTGCCTCCGCCGCTCGGCGCATCTCCGCGTACAACCGGGCCAGGTCGTCCATTCGATAGTGCGCGTTCAGACCGCTCGGGTTCGGCAATACCCACACGATCGCTCCTGCCAATCGATCTACTTGCAACCCCAGCGCGGCGTCGGGACGGGAGAACGCCGCGCGATAGGCCGTCACGCCGAGAAAAGCGACGACGCGCGGCCGATACTTGATGATCTTGCGCGTCAGGAGCCCGGAGCCGCGGATTAGCTCGTCGTCGGTCAGCTCGCTGGCAGCGGCGGTGGCGCGGGCGACGAGGTTCGTGATGCCCCAACCGGCCGACAACAGCTCGCGCTGCTCGAAAGGCGACAGCAGACGGTCGCTGAACCCGGCGGCATGGATGGCCGGCCAGAAGCGATTGCCGGGCCGGCCGAAGTGGCAGCCGATCGCCGCCGTATACAGACCCGGATTGATGCCGACGAACAGGCCTTTCAGATTGGGCGCCAACACGTCCGCGATCGTCTTGCCCGCCGCGGCCGAAACCTGGGCGAGCGTCGGCTTCCAGGGACGCATCATGTCGGCGCTCCTTCCGCCACAGGGTGCGGCCACAGTACGAAATTGAACACCGGCCGCACCGGCAGATCGTCGGGCCGGGCGACGTTCGCCATTCGCTCAACTCTGCGGCAGCCATCGAGCAGATCGTCGATGGGTAATCCAAGAAAGTGTTCGCCGACTCTGGCCTGAGCGAACAGTTCGGCGGCGCGGGCGGCATGGCCGAGGACGCCGCGCGGTTGGCTCGTGCGCACCTTGACGCCAGCGGCGGCGAGCTTGATCAAACCCTTGAGGAAGTCGGCCGTTGGCCCCGCGCGCCCACAGGTGTGCCAGAGGCTTTCCCATTCTTCGTGGGCTTCCCAGTAATAGCCTGAATAAAGTTCTCCAACTTAAGGCGGAAACCACGGTCCATTTTCGACGCCCGTGACGGACGAAATCAGAACCGGGGCCGCCGCCGGCCAGCCAGACCGAACGACCGCCTCGGCAAGGTCGATCAATGTCGCCAACCGCAACCCCAGGAAAACGTCCCGATTCACGCCCTGTGAACGGGACACTTCACACCATAGGTCTGCCGCACGGCGCGCATGTGACAGCGTCCCGGCGGGTACGCCTTCGAGGTGCTTCACCCCGGCAGCCGCCATCTTGATAAGGCCCTTGAGAAAGTCGGCGACCACGCCCTTTCGTCCACACGCCATCCACAACGCCTCGAACTCAACGTGGCTCTCCCAGTAGAAACTGGCGTTGAAGAGGTCGATGCCGAAGAGATACGTCTTGCTATTCTGCCACTGGTGCGGGGTAAGTGTTGCAGGCGCTGGGGTGGTGATTCCGAAGCTATGGCCCCTGGGGTCGCTGACCGGGTGCGGCGAGCGGCCAGGGATGAAGGCGTAAGGCGGGAATGGTACGTCAGGCAGGAGCCGCATTTGTTCCGCCTCTTCGACGCCGGGCCTCTCCTGGCAATATATCCCCGCCACTTTTGTTAGCCAGCGTGCAGATGCCGACTAAGCAGCCGAATCCAGCCATCCGACCGGCAGCCAAGAACGGCGCCACCCCTGGCCCGGCGCCTGCGCGGCCCGACCGCGACGCCATCACCAGCGGCCCGTCCGTCGCCACGCCACCGGGCCACCTCGACCTGGCCATCACCAGCGCGATCAGCAACCGCCGGCCCGTCCGCAACTACGACGCCGGCGCCCGGCCCGCCATCACGCCGGCATCACTACGTTGACCGTTCACCATCCCTCGGTTTTCCGGCTGCCGCCAGAATACCGGGCATCAGCACGCTCGCCCCAGGCAAGCCACCGGTAAGGGCGTCCAGTCGGCCCGTGGCAACGGCTAGGCCGGCTGACGCAGCTGTACGACCATCGGTCAGCCGCCCTGCCGACCCGCACGGAACCGACGCCGGCGGCGCCGTGACCGTGCGGCGGGCCGGCACAGTCACCGCGTGATGGCCGCGCCTGGCGGACTATCGGAAACTCTTGACACGACCGAACGGTGGGTCCAATCTCATCACGGCGGACGACCGAGACCGTCCTGGCAACACCCGAAAGCGCTCGACAAGCGCTGGCCCGCCCACCTGGGCGGGGTGGCCTTTAGTTCGCGCACCGGGTGCTTTATAGTACCGCCGTCGTAAGGGATGCCCCTCACGACATGGAGACAAACATGATCGACACCATGATGAATGAAGACGACGATCCGGTCGTGATGACACTAGGTGACGTTGCCCGGCGTCTCGGTTGTCATGTCTGGCAGGTACGGCGCCTGTACGAGCGGTCGCTCTTGCCAGAGCCGCCCCGTGTCGGCAGCTATCGTGTCGTCCACGGTCCGGACCTGCCCCGCGTCGCCGAAGCCCTGCGTGCCGCCGGCTACTTGTGCCAGGCCGCCGCCTGACCACGCTCCGCCCGCGTTGCCAACGATCACGCCGGTCGCCGTGGCGAATCTGTACCCAAAAACGACGCCGCCCTGGGCAAGCCCAGGGCGTCCACGACAGTCAGCAATAACCAGCACCAGGACCGGCGGTTCCCGCCTTACGGTCCAGTTGTGACTCGCCGGTTCCCGCCGCGAGTCACGCACCAAGGAAGGTACCACATTATGCAATTTTCTCCTGCCGGCTGCAAGGCCGCCGGCACCCACCCCGTCTACCCCGGCGCCCCGCAGCGCTGCGCCTCCCCGGCGCCGCCGCGACACCGCGCCGACCACGCCACCACCACGCCGCCGGCCACGCCGGCCACGGCGTCCACGTCCGGGCCGCGCGCTGGCCAGCGGAAGGGGGTGACCTGTGGCCGATAATGCCCACTGGAAGGAAGCCGAGCGACAGATTCTGGAGGCGCTCGACATTGCCCGCGAGTATCAATCGCTGGGCGTGAAGTTCAGTCAGGACTCGCCGCGTGGCAATGGGTGGCAGCCGTGTCAGGCCGTCGGGCGTGAGGACAAGCACGCCTCGGCAGCCGTCTGTATCACCGGGCAGGCCCGTGGCCGCTACCGCGATATGGGCGGCGAGGGCTTGCACCTCAATTTGTGGGAGTTCGCTGCGCGGTGCGGCGCGTATCCCGACTGGCGAGCGGCCCGCAAGCACTTCGCGGCCCAGGTCGGCGTCGCTTTGCCAGGCGAAACGGTCCGCGCCAGCAAGACGACCCCCTGTCCGGTGTGCAACGAGTCTGGCGGCTCCTGTAACTGGAAAGCCGGCGGCCTCAATTTCTGCTCGCGCCGGTTGGACGGAGACCAGGTGCCGGGATGGAAGTGCGTGGGCCTTTCCCGTACGACCGGAGCATGTGGATGTGGCGCCGGTCGGAAACCTCCGTCAAGGCCGCGACCACGAACACGAGCCGTCACGCAGCGATCATCAATGCGGCACGGCTGCGCCACGGCGTCCAGGAGTGCGGCGCCCTCCTGGACGGCACGTTCCTGCTCTTCTTTGCGGCTACCTGCAAGTACGTCTACGTTCTTCCCGCCGAGGAACCGCCACCCCACCGCCGTGTCCCGTGGGCGCCCTACTTGACGGCGGCTGTCCGCCGTCGAGGATGGGCCACGCAGGCCGAGATACGCGCCGCCGAGGAAGCCGCCAGGGCGGCTGAGTGGAACGACACCATTGCCCTGGCTCGCTGGGTTGCCGAGGGGGAGCGGCTGGCCGCTGCACTGCCGTCCGAGCTTACTGACCTGTCGTCGGCAGCTCCAGGCGTCGAGGCGTTCGATGACTTGTACCCCGAACCTACCGTGCCAAACGAGCCGTCAGGTGGGCAGGCCAGCGTCGTCGGGGTGACACTCGCGCCGTCCCGTACACCGCCGATAGTGGACGGATGTTCAATTTGCACGCGCGAGGAAGGCGAGCGTGCCTTTTTCTCTGATGTAATAGAAGAGGTAGATAGTGCCTCTATTACCCCTATCCCCCATAAGAGAAAAAGGCACGCGACCTCTCCTGAGCCGCAAGTAAATTGCTTGCCGGGTCAGGCGGTCCTGACGATTCCCGCCCTCGACACGGTCGCCGACCGGCTGGATCGCATCCGACGCCAGATGGGCTACGAGGGCCAACCCTGCCCTGGTCGGTGCGCCTTCCAGCTGGGCAACAAGCTGGTGGCAAGCCGGGGCATGGGCATGGAGGTGAGGTGTAAGCGCTGGACCTGTACGACGTGCTGCCTGTATCTCAAGGCCGCGTGGGCCGCAAACCTTTGGGACCGTATCTCAGCGTGTGAAGATTTGGTCGATCGCTGGCACGGTCCTTCCGACCAGGGCGAGGCGGTGAAAGAACGAATCGCCCGTGAGCGCCGCAAGCGGGGTGAGGGGAGCTACTGCCGGGTCACGCTGGGCGATGACGACCTCGTGATTGCTTCGATCCCATTCGCCGGAGCCGTTGCCTTGTCCCCGGTGGTCTCCGCCGAAGAGGTCATCGCGGCCATCGCAGCGATTGCCACAGGAGCCACCCGCCCTGTCAGCGCCGCGCACACCTGGAAGCTGCCGGATACCCGGACCGGCGAGTGGACCCGCCTCGCCGGCTCGCACGACATCGCCCGCTCGAACCAGACCCTGCAAGAGATGGGTGTGGTGGTGACCGAATGCTCGCCCGCGTCGGCGCCGAAGTCAAAGGTTGTGAGCGGCGTGCAACGGCGCTTTCAGTACGAGTTTCCAGGGCATTGGGATGAACGAGACATCGCCGAGGCGGCGGCCTGGGCCGAGGCGTTCAGCGTGCCGCCAGGCCATGCACCGGGAGACCACCTGCCGGACGCTTCGGCGTTAATGGAGTCCTTGCTGCGCGGCGAGTACACCGACCAGTTCGGAAACTGGCAAACAGCCGCGCGGACGCCGGCGCTGTCACCTGAAGCCGACACGGCGGATACGTCGGCGACCCAGCCTGAACCTGCGCTCGCACCGCCGCGACAGCTGTGGATGGAATGCGTTCTGACCACCGATGTGACCATCGACCCGGATGGCCGCTGGCGGATCGTCGCCGTCGATCCTGCTGGAGATGTCAGCGGCTGGAGTGTCCGGGCTTACCGCAGCAGGGACAGCGCCATTCAGGCACTCGACTCAGGCGCGTACCGTTTGGCACCCACGGGCGTTTACCCCGAATTGGTGCGCTTCGCTCCAGAGGCACAGCCGGCGGACGTGTCAGCCGAGAACGGGTAAGTGCAGGCGGACCACAAATCACGCCGGCCATCCCAAGTGACGGCTCGATTGGCACGACCATCACGAGGGGCGCGCTGGCGGCGCCACCAACCTGCGAAACGGGTACACTGTGGCCCGCCCAGCGTTTCAAATAGTAAGGGAGGGAATAACCGTGGAGCAAACACGACCGATTGCGACCATGCTGGCCAACACGCTGGCCAGTACCACACCGGTGGATGACTCGCCCCCCGCCGTGGATACTGCCGGCATCATGCGTCTGTTGGCCGACCTGTTGGCTGCGCGCGTGCGCGCAGTGGCTCGCGGCGAAGGTGCCGTCCACCTTTACGGTGGCTTAACTCCCGACCTGCGTGACCGGCTGGCCCGCTACGCGGACGAGATCGACCGTCTTGTGGCCTGGGTCCGGTGGACCGCACCGGACCGCCCTCGTATCACGCCGGCCACCCAGCCGATGGCACGAATGCAAGCAGCCGGGGTCAGGCTGACGGCCCTGCCGGACGGCACGGTCAGCGTGTCACCCCGTCCAACCACGGACGCCTTGGCGGCTCTGACACCACGAGGTCGGGCCGAGGTCTGGTTCCGACTAGCGGCGGGCTTGCCGCACCCTGATGCCGAGGCGGAACTGGCACGCGCGCACCCCGGCATCGCTGCCGGCCTCCACGCGTACTGTTTGCGCCGGGCAATTCGCGCGGCGGCGGCCAGACACGACGCCAAGGCACGCCGCTGGGCCGCCTTCGCCGCCGCCGTCGCTTCCCTCCGCGAAGGCCGTGGCGTCGTCTCGCCGCTGCTGGCCGACCTGGCGGCGCACTGCCGGCGGCAGGAGGGTCAGCTTGCGAGGCGTGACCAGCGCGGCGCAGCCGCCAAGTGGGCTGAATGGGCGCAGGCCCTTGGCGCATGAGCTGGTGTCACCGGCCATAAGGAGAGAGACATGGATGTGATCGCAAGTTACCCTCAGCAGGGCCACGCACGGCTGGATGCCGCCGCACTGGTCGCGCGACTACGCGCACGTGGTCACCGTCTGGCCCTGCATGGCGATGGCGTGCGTGTCACGCCGGCGTTGCCACCGGACCTGCGTGTCACCGTGATCGCTCGCAAGCGTGAGGTCTTGGAATACCTGTCGCGTCGCCCCTGGTCGGCGGACACTGACCAGCCACTGCCCTCATCAGGGCCGCCAGCGTTCACCTTCCCGATTGACTGGCAGCAGGAGTATCGGGATGAAATGGGCATCCTGGCGCTGCGTCTGCACGGCTGCCGCGACCCCGAAGTCCGGGCGATGCTGCGCGGTCTCATCGCCACGCCGGCGCCGACTGGGCCGGAGGCGTGGCTGGAGCTGGGCCGTAAATGGCAGGCCGGTGAACACGATCTGCGCCGGCAGGGACGACTGCCGACGGCTCCGTGGCCTTTGCAATCGTGATCGGCCACCATGCGTTCCCGAATGCCGTCCAAGGCCGATTATTGCCACCCGCGAGCAAAAGCCGACCGGCACCACGCCGGCCACCACACAGCCGCGCAGGCTCAGGACCGTAGGCCGCCCTCAGAGCCTCGACCTGACCTCACTTCGATGCCGCCGTTCGTCACTACCGCTTGGTCACGGAGTGTAGGCTGGTCGAAAGCATCCACGCCCGCCGTCGTGCGCCCGCTGCATCCAGCCAAAGACACACAGGTTTGGTCGCCGCCCTTCACGCTCGCAAAACGCTTTTCGGAAAAATCCGGGTACACTCCGCGCCGGCGGGCGTTTCTCTCATTGCGATGCTGAAAAACTCGCCCGCAATCACGGAGGAAAAAATGAGCTATCCCAATCGAACGCCACTCGCAATCCTGACGCCCACGGCTCCGCCCGAAGCCGCCGACGACACGCCCGCCTCGCTCGCCGTCCTGGCCAAACCCGCTGCTTTCCAGCGGCACGGCGGCGCCAAAGTGTACTATCCC